>CAZYQB010000177.1:0-4997 GCA_964649595.1 uncultured Oscillospiraceae bacterium
CCATGCCGCCGCCGATGATGATGGTGTCGGCGATCTCCAGCAGGTTGTTGATGACGCCGATCTTGGAGGAGACCTTGGAGCCGCCCAGGATGGCAACCAGAGGACGCTTGGGGTCAGCCAGAGCGCCGCCGATGATTTCCAGTTCCTTCTGAATCAGGTAGCCGGAAACTGCGGGCAGATAGTGGGAAACGCCTTCGGTGGAGGCGTGAGCGCGATGAACGGTGCCGAATGCGTCGGAAACATAGATTTCCGCCATGCTCGCCAGCTCGGCAGCGAACTCGGGAGCGTTCTTTTCCTCACGCTTGTCGAAACGCAGGTTTTCAAGCAGCATGACTTCTCCGCCCTTGAGCGCGGCAGCCTTGGCTTTGGCATCCTCGCCAATGATGTCGGCGGCGAAGGTGACCTTTGCGCCCAGCAGTTCTTCCAGACGAACGGCAACGGGAGCCAGAGACAGGCTGGTCTTCCACTCGCCCTTCGGCTTGCCCAGGTGAGAGCACAGGATGACGGCAGCGCCGTTGTCCATCAGATACTTGATGGTGGGCAGAGCAGCCTTGATGCGCTTGTCGTCGGTGATGACGCCGGTCTTCTTATCCAGCGGTACGTTAAAGTCGCAGCGTACGAGCACTTTCTTGCCTTTTACGCAAATGTCCTCGATCGTTTTCTTCATGAGTGGTCATCCTCCTGAATTATAATAGGCTTTCATAAAACGGCATATCAGCCTTACCCTATTATCATAACACATTTTTCGGTATTGGGAAAGTATTTTTCGCCTGCAGCACACATTTTTTGCATGATTTACACCATGTTTTTGAACTGCAAAGGTATTATATCAGTTTTTCCAGCGCACGAGCCGCGCCTTCATCGAGTACTACCAGCTCATGTCGGTGATGGCGCACCACCGACAGCAGCGCTCTTGCGCGGGAGGCACCTGCCGCAACGACCGCTATGCATTGAATTTTAGAAAGCTGATCGGCGTTGAGCCCTACGCCGCAGGAGGACAGAAGCATCCGTCCTGCCGGATCGAAATAGCAGCCGATCGCCTCTGCGCTCACGCCTGCGTGCAGTAGGCGTTTTGCTTCTTCGGCGGGAAGCGAGCGCTCCCGAACGGCATCTTCTGCGCGGTTCACCTGATAGAGCAGCACATCGGTCTGCTGAAGCAGATGCAGCACCTCGCTGACCTGCGGCAGCCGGATCAGCTCTCTGAGCGCTTCCGGCGGTGCTGCATCCGGCAGATGCAGCAGCGAATAGCTGCCGCCCAGCGCCTGAGCAAATCGTGCGGCGAGCGTGTCCGCCTGAGTTTCTACGTCTGTTCCGATCAGTCCGTGCGCCGGGAGCACGCGGATGTTCACTTTGGCATTTGAAGAAGCTGCGGAAGGCATGGCGGCGGCGACGGCTGCCATTAGCTTTCCGCCCGATACGGTCAGTACGGCTTCGGGCGCCAGAAAGCGAAGCAGCTGTTCGGCGGCGGCGCGTCCGATTTCGGCAAACGGATCGGATGCGGGCTTTGATGAAGCATTGGATGACATCTTTTTTGACTGCGCAGAGACGATCTCATCAGCATCTCCCGGAACCACGCATACGCGCGACACATTCAGCACGCGCGATAAATGCTGTTCGAGTTGTCCCAGTGCGCTTCTGCGACCGGTCATGATGCGTGCGCCCGGCAGCAGACCTTCGGCGCGCTCGGTGGGGATCATGCCCGAAGTGCCTACCGAAATCAGACCGTCCTCTTTTAAGGCATCGCATACCGAACGGATCTCTCGTTCGGGCATATGTAGCCGCTGCGCCAGCGCGCGCCGTCCCACCGGCTGAAGCACCGAAATGCGCTCAAGCACCATTGCGCGGAGGGTTATTTTTTTCATCAGATCGGGAGCGAGCTGCTCCAGCATGGAGAGGATTTCATAAGCCATCGTTTTTAATACCTGCTTTTTTCGCCGTTCATGGCATTTTTTTTGAAGGATACGCGGTCGGATTCCGTCCCGCAGGGTAAGAAACGTCCTTTTAAAAGATAGCATATTTGAGAGGAATTGTCGAGAAGGAACTTTGACAAATATAAAACGGGGATCGATTCTACAGATGAGAACCGGTTCCCGTTGAAAATGGTGTTGTTAAAAATATTATATTTATCAACCGCCGAAAAAGCCGATAATTCTTATTGCCAGTTCATAGATTCCCCAGTGAACGAGTCCGACAATCGCAGGCCAGATACAGCCGCCGCTGCGCGTGTGATGATGAAACAGAAAACAGCCGATCAGCGTACCAAGAGGACCAACCGTTCCTGCCAGATAGAACAGTATCTCATACTCGCCTTCAGCACATTTGTCGATAAAAACGCAGACAAGCGCTCCAATATTGATCCATGTGTAAATGTCCCAAAGGGTCTCAACCAATAAGTAGTGCCTTCTTTCATTCTATCCGAATGGAATGTCGATTTTTATGAGGTGAATTATAACATGATTGTCAATAAAAGTCCATATTTTGGATAAAAATAATGTCGGAATTTTTTTCGGCATGAGCAACAATGCACTCGTGTACAAATATGTAAATACTTTGAAATTCGCTACGGAGTTTAACGCGGGAATGATATGATAACATCTGGGAAAAAAGAGGACGTTCCCCGGGTGGACGGAACAGCTTTGTCCGTACCGGCTGCGGGGTGAAAGGAACGTGCTATGGAAAGTATTATAAAGGTAGAAAACGTATCGTATCGGTATCAAAGCCAGCAGGAAGGGCGCGAGAAGATTCAGGCGGTCAAGTCGGTCTCTTTTGAAGTGCGTCAGGGCGAATTTGTGGCGGTGCTCGGCTCCAACGGCAGCGGCAAATCGACGCTGGCAAAGCTGATAAACGCGCTGTTCGTGCCTACTGAGGGCAAGATCTATGTCGGCGGCATGGACACGAGCGACGAAAACCTTTTGTGGGACGTGCGCAGTACCTGCGGCATGGTGTTTCAGAATCCCGACAATCAGCTCGTTGCTACGGTGGTCGAGGAGGATGTGGCGTTCGGTCTGGAAAACATGGGTGTGGAGCCGTCTGAGATCCGCCGCAGGGTGGATGAAGCGCTGGAGATCGTGGGCATGAGCGAGTATGCGCAAAGCTCTCCGCATATGCTCTCCGGTGGTCAGAAGCAGCGCGTTGCCATTGCAGGCGTAATTGCGATGAAGCCGCGCGTGATCGTGTTTGACGAATCCACCGCCATGCTTGATCCGGTGGGACGCAGCGAGGTCATGAAGGTGGTGCGCCGCCTTAATTACGAGGAAGGCATTACCATTCTCTGGATCACCCACTTTATGGAGGAGGCTGCGCAGGCGGACAGAATTCTCGTGATGGAGGACGGCGTGCTGCACTCCACTGGCAAGCCGCGCGAGGTGTTTACCGACATCGACGGTGTGCGCGCGTGCGGTCTGGATGTACCGGAGATGACCGAACTGACTCGTGAGTTGAATGCGTGCGGTCTGAATCTGAGAAGTGACATACTCTCTGTAGAAGAAATGGTGGTGGAATTGTGTCGATTGAAATCAGCCATCTGACGCATACCTATATGAAAGGCGGTCCTCTGTCGAGAACTGCTATCAACGATGTGAGTCTGACCATTCACGACGGCGAGTTTGTCGGATTGATCGGTCACACTGGCAGCGGAAAATCCACGCTGATTATGCACCTTAACGGTCTGATCAAGCCCACCTCCGGCAAGATATGTGTGGACGGGTTGGACCTGATGGACAAAAAGACCTCTCTGCGCGAGGTGCGCAAGAAGGTGGGACTGGTGTTTCAGTATCCCGAGTATCAGCTGTTTGAGGAAACCATTTTGCTGGATGTCATGTTCGGTCCGAAAAATCTGGGATTGAGCGAGCAGGAAGCCGAGCAGCGTGCGCGCGAGGCGCTGCGCATGGTGGGACTGACCGACGAGACGATGTATGATAAATCGCCCTTTGAACTGTCGGGCGGTCAGAAGCGGCGCGTCGCCATTGCGGGCGTGCTCGCCATGAAGCCGACCACGCTCATACTCGACGAGCCGACCGCCGGACTCGATCCGAGAGGACGCGAAGAGATCCTCTCCCTTGTCAAGAGTATTCACGATACCGGCGTGACACTAATCATGGTTTCGCACAGCATGACCGACGTGGCGCGCCTGTGCAGCCGCATACTGGTGATGGATCACAGCCGTCTGGTGATGGATGGCACGCCCGATGAGGTGTTTATGAACGGAGATAGGCTGATGCAGGCAGGGCTTGCGCTGCCGCCCTGTGCGGAGCTTGCCGAACGTCTGCGCGGCGCAGGCTTTGATATTCCTGTTGATGCCTATCGTCCCGAACAACTCAAGCGGGCGATTCTGCGCAGCCTGGGGAAGGAGTGAATGAAACATGGATAACATCACGCTCGGACAGTATATCCCCGGTCATTCTCCGCTGCATCGGATGGACCCGCGTGCAAAGCTCATCCTGACGGTGCTGCTGATCGTTGCGGTGTTTACCGCAGGCAGCTTCATTGGTTATGCACTGTTGTTTGCATTTGCGGGATATGCGGCATATCTGTCGCAGGTCAATATTAAATTCATCCTCAAGGGCATAAAGCCGATCTTCTTCGTGATCTTGCTGACCTTCTTTATCAACTTGTTCTTCAATGCCGGAGAGACCGTGCTGCTGCAGGCAGGCTTTTTAAAGATCACGAAGGAAGGGCTGAGCACTGCCGTGTTCATGGCGCTTAGATTGATCCTGCTGGTGTTTGTCACTCAGCTTTTGACGCTTACGACTTCGCCCATCGAGTTGACCGACGGATTGGAGAGGCTTTTGAAGCCTCTTTCAAAGATCGGCTTCCCGGCGCACGAAATGGCGATGATGATGTCTATTGCCCTTCGATTCATTCCCACGCTGATGGAGGAGACCGACAAGATCATGAAAGCGCAGATGGCGCGCGGTGCCGACTTTGAAAGCGGCAACCTGCTCAATCGTGCAAAAGCCATGCTGCCGCTGCTGGTGCCGCTGTTTGTCAGCGCATTC
>CAZYQB010000178.1:0-4309 GCA_964649595.1 uncultured Oscillospiraceae bacterium
TCCCGGTCGGTATGTTCACCGGATATTATAAGGATCCTGAACGTACCGCCGAGGTATGGCATGATGATATGTATATACGCTCGATCTTGCATGGCGCGATGAGTGGGGATACTACTGGTATGTGGGACGCAAGGACGATGTGATCAAATCCTCCGGCTACCGTATTGGTCCGTTTGAGGTTGAAAGTGCGCTGATGGAGCATCCGGCAGTCGTGGAAACCGCGGTCACCGGCGTGCCTGATCCGATCCGCGGTCAGATCGTCAAGGCAACGGTCGTTCTGGCAAAGGGCTATGCGCCGAGCGATGAACTTAAAAAAGAGCTTCAGAATCACGTCAAGCGCACCACTGCGCCTTATAAGTATCCGCGCGTGGTAGAATTCGTGGCAGAGCTGCCTAAGACCATCTCCGGCAAGATCCGCCGCGTGGCGCTCAGAGAAAAGGACAACAAGCACTAAAAAGTAGAGCAATTATATAAAGAAACCTGCGCATCCGGAAAAAGGATGCGCAGGTTTTGTGCTGTGGATAACTTGAAGCTGTGGATAAATCGTTTACACGATCTTGCTCACCAGATAGCGTCCGGCAGCGGCTGCCATCGAGAAGGCGGCAGGATACAGCTCGCGCGGCAGCGGAGAGAAGAAATAGCCGCATTCAAAGGTAAACTCGCCGTCGTAGCCGATTTCCTTGAGGGCAGCGGTGATCTTGTCCCAGTTGGCAATGCCGAAATAGGGCAGGGTGTGGGAATCGGTGGAGCCGTCTACATCGTGAACGTGCAGGCACTTGAGGCGATCCTTGCCCATGGCGCGGATGAAATTTGCCGGGTCTTCGCATACCAGAAGGGAATGACCGATATCCAGACAGCCTACGAACCATTCGCTGTTTAAGGTATCGAGATAGCGGTTGAACTCCTCCGGACGGGAGCAGGTGGAATGCATGGTTTTTCTGAACCGCGGTATCTGATACATATTCTCCAGAGCAACCTTAATGTTGTACTTTTTGCAGTAGGGCTCCAGACGGCGATAAAATGCCATGTTCATCTCAAACAGCTTTTCGGCATTGTCGTCCTCGTCATAGCTGAGATGCTGTACCGGGTGAACCACGATGATGTCAACGCCCAGAATGGATGCGTGCTCCATGGAGCGTACGATAGACTGGAAGATTTCTTCGTTCTTCACCGGGTCTGCATCGCTGCTGGGAAAAGGCGCGTGCGCCTGGGTAAAGCTCATGCCATATCCTTCGGCGTGCGCACGGATGGTCTTGAGCCATGCCTTGAACTCTTCGCCTTCCTTCTTATTGTAGGGCGCAGCGTCGAATGAGAAGTCGATGGCATCAAAGCCGGCATCGTGCATCATGTCGATCAGCTCTTCGATGCTGTATTTTTTGCAGGGAGTGCAGGTATTGGTAACGATTTTCATGATCTGTCATTCCTTTCTCAAAGATTTGGGGATGGGTGTTATTGATATTATAGCATGAGGCTACATAAAGCGTCAACGAAAGGTTGTCAGGCATGGTTGAAGTCGGCAATGTAAAATGATATAATTAGAAGTAATAATCGGAGCATGAAAGGAGAAAAATCATGGCGCGGGAGCATACCAAAATAGAATATGCACGTCTGCTCAAGGAGTATCTGCAAAAAAGCGGTTTCAAAGTGGGCATAGAGATGGAAGTGCGGGGAGAGTACGGAGAGTATGTATCGTGGGACGGGTTTTTGCGGATTGCCCGAAGGGATGTTTCGGCAGAATGGGATTCCGGATTTGCGTTTTCCATGTATGCGGATGCATCGATCCATGTAGATGATGACGGAGAAATCAGACTGCATTATCACGAGCCGATCATTGTAAATCCGGAGAAAAAAGCAAAGAAGATGGCGCAGGAGGCGCTTGAACGAGAAAGAGAGACAGCGATAGAAGATAGTCTGGCAGCGACTGAGTTTGATGATGAGGAATTGTTTGAATTCGACTTTGATGAAGATGCGGCTGATGAAAAAGAGGAATTGCCGCAGAACATTGAGGAAGCAGAAGAAGCTTCCGCCGAGAACTATGAATATATGTCGGACGAAGAAGAACTTCGATTGCTTCGCGCATTGAATGGTGAATACCTCAGCATTTCGCTGCACAGTCCGAAAAACGAAACGCTGTTGTATTTCAATAACCACTATTATATGGATGCGTGCAGCCGAAACAGCGCGAAAAAGGCAGCTTCAATGATTCGGGACGATCTGTATTGCTTATGTGCGAGTATGAAGCGTCTCTCCGAGGCGATCGGCTTTGAGCGCGTGAAGCCCGAGCAGGAATGGGACGGCTGGGAGCAGGAAAACGTGCTCGATGAATTTGAGCAAATTGATGACTTCTGCGAGCAGAAACGCGCAGAAGCACAGAAAAGAGCCGAAGAAGCAGAACGCGCCGAATGGGAAAAGCAATTTCAGTGGGACGATCAGTGGGGCGATATTGAAGAAATCATCCGCAAAGGCGATGAAGAGATTCGAGAAAAAGGGCGGATCGAAAAAATAACGGATATGTTCAGATACTATATGGCAAGCAGTTGTAAGGCTGCAAGGCTTGAAAAGCAGATCAAGCAGCAAGAGCAAGAAAACGCCCGAATGCAGCGCGAGATCGATCAAAAGAAAGAAGAACTTGTCCGATTGGAAGTGCACGAAAATTGATTTAAATAAGAAACTGCCGACATATCTGCTTGCTGTCAGATATGTCGGCAGTATTTTTATGTGCAATCGGTATGTGTTTCGTGCAGCATGGCTTCAATGATTTCGGCGGCATCGTATACACAGTGCTCACACGGGCGCATAGCGTAATATTCTTCGCTGCGCTTTTCGGGCACATAGCCGCTGCCTGCGCGTGTGCCTAAAATCTCGCGGCAGATGATGCTGGCGTGACGTTCACGAAATCTCTTTGCAAATTCCTGAATGAGCGCATAGTGGGCGGCTTTGGCGGCGTGGTCGGTGGGATCAAGAGGCGCGCGCAGCATTCCGAGCACCATCAGCGCGCCGGAAACGCTGCCGCAGACCTCTCTGAGTCTGCCCATGCCGCCGCCGAAGGAGGCGCTCAGGCGAATCGAAGTCTGCCGGTCCAGTCCGGTCAGATCGCCGTATGCGCAGAACACCGCCTGCGCGCAGTTCAGACCTTCCCGAAACAGGCGCGCGGCTTTTTGTGCGTGTGTTTCCATGACGTATTCCTCCGTGTTGATGAAAAAGATTGGTCTAAAGTCATCATAGCATAGATCGGTCGTGTATTCAATCGCATAAATGTATTCTGATGAGAAATATGGAGTTTGTGTTGAGAAAATGCGCGCAAATTAACATTTAATTGTGGAAATGCGGCGCAAAGCACGCTATAATGGAGTCAGTGCCGAATACAAAAAAGGAGTTGGATTTATGAAGCATACACTCGAAGGTCTGACTGAGTTTCTCAAAAAATCGGTAAGTACCTATCATGCGGTTGCAGCCATCTGCGAAATTCTGGAAGCAGAGGGCTTTACCCGTCTGCTGGAAAGCGGCAAATGGACTGTTCAGCCGGGCGGCAAGTATTTTGTGACCCGCAACCAGTCCAGCGTAATTGCCTTCAGCGTGCCGGAAAACGGATTTGCTCCGTCACAGATCGTTGCCAGCCACAGCGATTCTCCCGTATTCAAGCTCAAGCGCACTGCCGAGCTGGAATCTGCGGGCAAGTATATTCAGCTCAATGTTGAACGCTACGGCGGACAGATTCTCTTTACCTGGGTAGATCGTCCTCTGTCGGTTGCGGGTCGCGTGATCGTGCGCAATGGTCGCGGCTATGAATCCAGATTGGTCAATATTGACCGCGATCTGCTGATGATTCCCAACGTGGCGCTGCACATGAACCGCGATGTAAACGACGGCGCCAAGTTCAATGCGCAGGTTGATCTGGTGCCCCTCTTTGGCGATATGCGCGCTAAGGGCATCTTTGATGCGGTGATTGCCGAGGCGGCAGGCGTTTCTGCCGATCAGGTGGCAGGCAGCGACCTGTTCCTGTATACTCGTATGGCTCCCACCGTTTGGGGGGCAAACAACGAATACTTCTCCGCATCCCGTCTGGATGACCTGGAGTGCGCATACACCACGCTGTGCGGCTTCACCGAGGCGAAGATGGGTGAGCATATCAATGTGTACTGCTGCTTCGATAATGAAGAAGTGGGCAGTGCCAGCCGTCAGGCGGCAAATTCCACTTTCCTGGAGGATGTGCTGGTGCGCACCGCGCGCGCTCTGAAGGCGGACGACGAAGACCTGTGTGCGTGTCTGGCATCCAGCTTTATGGTTTCTGCGGATAATGCGCACGCTG
>CAZYQB010000178.1:4319-4994 GCA_964649595.1 uncultured Oscillospiraceae bacterium
GTGCATCCCAACCATCCGGAGCGCTCTGATGCCAAGAACCGTCCTTTCATCAATGAAGGCATCGTTGTCAAGGTCAGCGCAAATCAGAAGTACACCACCGACGGCGCAACAGATGCCATATTTACTGACATCTGTGAGCGCGCAGGTGTTCCGGTGCAACACTTCTTCAACCGTTCGGATATGATCGGCGGCTCTACGCTGGGCAATATCTCCAGTGCGCACGTTTCCATTCCTTCTGTGGATATCGGGCTGCCGCAGCTGGCAATGCACTCCAGTTACGAGACTGCTGGTGTGAAGGATGCCGATTACATGGCGGAGGGTCTCAAGGCGTTCTTTGAAGCAGAGATCCGCGCAGTGGGCGATACCGCATATGAACTCGACTGATAGAGTCTGATCGTTTATTCAAAAAGACATAAAAAACAGGCGGATCATCCGAATCCAGGATGGTTCGCCTGTCTATATGCTGTGGCATCATTTGGGATATATTTGGTCATTGCCATCGTTTCATTGGCATGGAAGGATCCGACGTGTTTCGTAAAACTTCGCCGGGAAAAGAAAATTCCGTGCGGTACCTGCTTTGTGGAAGCATGGGCGGGCAGATCGGGCGAAAAAATCATATGCAGTAGATCGATATAAAACGGTGCAAACGGAAAAACCGCTTTCATCTCATCCTTG
>CAZYQB010000179.1:0-946 GCA_964649595.1 uncultured Oscillospiraceae bacterium
GGTGCGCTGTTGGATTTGGGCGTATCGTCCTATCAGCTCGATGAGGGCACACGAGGTTTCTCTTATCATGCCGATGCGCCGTTGGATATGCGCATGGATCGTTCTCAAGGCATTACCGCACGCGACATCGTCAATGAGTGGAGCGATAAGGAGATCGCCCGCATATTGCGCGAATACGGCGAGGAAAACTGGGCGGTGCAGATCGCCAGAGTGCTGTGTGACAGAAGAAAGAAGCAGCCCATCGAGACCACCGGTCAACTGGTGGATATCATCGATGCGGCGATTCCCAAAAAGGTTCGTGCATCGGGTGACGGCGCACATCCCGCGCGGCGCACCTTTCAAGCGCTGCGCATTGCGGTAAATGACGAGCTGGCGCCGCTTGAGCAGGCGCTGCGTGATTTTGTCGATGTGTTGGAGCCGGGCGGCAGACTGTGTGTGATTGCGTTTCACTCGCTGGAAGATCGCGTGGTCAAAAACACTTTCAAGAATCTTGCCGATCCCTGCACCTGCCCCAAAAATTTTCCGGTATGCGTGTGCGGCAAAAAGGCAACGGTCAAGCAGATCACCCGAAAGCCCATCACCGCATCAAAGGAAGAATTGGCGGAAAATCCCAGAGCCAGAAGCGCGACCCTGCGCATTATCGAAAAACTTTGATAACAACGATACCCAAAGGCGCCTCTTACACAGGGAAGCTTTAAATAAAAACGAACAGGAGCAATTCAATGCGTGAACTGATTACTCCGCATGGCGTGGTGCCGCTGCCTGCATTCTTTCCGGACGCGACCTATGGTACGGTGCGCGCTACCGGACATGAGGATGTGGAAAACGCCGGCATTTTCGGCATGGAAATGAACAGCTATCATCTCTATAACCGTCCCGGTGCACGTCTCATAAAGACCTTGGGCGGACTTCATGCTTTTACCGGCTATCATGGCACCATTCTGAC
>CAZYQB010000179.1:956-4969 GCA_964649595.1 uncultured Oscillospiraceae bacterium
GACTGACTCGGGCGGATTCCAGCTCTATTCACTCATTCGCGAAAATCCCGAATACGGCGAGATCCGCGATAATGAAATTATCTTCCGTCCTGATCGCGGAAACGAGAAGATGACCTTCACTCCCGAAAAGTGCATACAGGCTCAGTTCCAGTATGGTTCGGATATCATGATGGCTTTGGATATGTGCACCCATCCCGAGGATCCAGAGGATGTGCAGCGCCGTTCGGTAGAGTTGACCGTCAAGTGGGCGGCGCGCTGCCGTGAGGAATTTGACAAGCTGGTCAAAGGCAGGAAAGGCGTAAAGCCGCTGCTTTTCGGCATCGTGCAGGGCGGTGCAAGTCGTGAGCTGCGTTTGGAATGCGGCGCACGTCTTAAAGAGATCGGCTTTGACGGCTATGGATTCGGTGGCTGGCCGTTGGACAGCGACGGTAATTTCCGCGAGGATATTCTAAAGAACGCTGCCGATGCGATGGACGATAACCTGCCCAAATATGCAATGGGTCTGGGCAGACCCGAAGAGATCGTGCGTCTGGTCAACATCGGCTATTCACTGTTTGACTGTGTGATCCCCACCCGCGAGGCGCGCCATCAGAGATTGTATATATTCAAAAAGGGAATGAATACTCCGCAGGGCATACGCGTGCCCGACGGCAAGTTCTATAAATTCCTGTATATGCTCGATGACGTGCACGTTCGCGATAAGGGACCGGTTGATCCTGAATGTGACTGCATACTGTGCCGCAAGTATTCGCGCGCTTATCTGCATCATCTGTTCAAGGTGGGCGATTCTCAGGCGTATCGTCTGGCAACAGCGCATAATCTGCGCTTTTACGGAAGATTGATGGAGCTGCTGCGTCATGAATGATATCGGCATCTCCAAAAAGTATAAGGATATCTGCCCTGATACCGTCCGTCGTATTTTTGAAGTTGAGCGAACCAAGTACAAGAGCGAAAAGGAAGCCGATAAGGCAGCGAAGGCGCATCTGCACCAGATTACCGGCGCATTTATGACCGCCGAGGAGATCAAGCAGGGACAAAAGCTGCTGCGCGCTCATATCGGCGGCGATGGATCGGCGTTTGAAAAGACGCTCCGTCTGCACAGTTCTACGCGCGAGCGAATGGAAAAAGCAGATGCACTTTATGCACGCATATTTGAGGCTGCGGGAAATCCCGTGAGTATTCTTGATCTTGCCTGCGGCATGAATCCGCTGCTGCTCGGAAAAATGGGCAAAACGGTGCGTGGCATGGACATCAGTGGCGGCTGCGTGAATCTGGTCAATGAATGGGCGCAGGCGTGCGGCTGGGATGTAGCGGTGCAATGCGCCGACCTTTTATGTGAGCCGAAGATGGAAAAATGCGATATGGCGCTTCTTATGAAACTGCTGCCGGTACTCGAGCAGCAGAAGAAAGGCTCCGCCATGCAGCTTCTGTGCGCACTTCCCACCGCTACTGCCTGTATCACCTTTCCCATGCGCACCCTCGGCGGCAGAAAGGTGGGCATGGAGCAGCACTACTCCGAATGGTTTGAAGGAAATCTGCCGGAGGAATACGGATTGATCGAACGGTTCATCGAAGCCGATGAGCTGTGTTATATAGTAAGGAGGCGTGTCTGATGCCCACGCTGTATGTGGTCGCAACGCCGATCGGAAATTTGAGCGATATTTCGCCCCGCGTGCGCGAAACGCTTGCCGCTGTCGATCTGGTGGCGGCGGAAGATACGAGAGTGGCGATGAAGCTGTTAAATGCACTGGGCTTGAGCAAGCCTACCGTGTCCTGTCACCGGCATAACGAGCAGCAAAAAAGTGCTCCGTTGATCGCGAAGATGCTGGAGGAGGATATCGATATCGCGCTGACCTGCGACGCCGGAACGCCTGCTATCTCTGATCCCGGACAGGCGCTGGTGGATGCCGCGTGGGAAGCAGGGATCGCGGTCATTCCCATCAGTGGTCCGTCTGCAACCGTGACAGCGCTCTCCGCCTGCGGATTTGATGCGCGTGAGTTTGCGTTTTACGGATTTTTGCCCAGAGAGAAAAAGCCGCTTCATGAAAAGCTCTTGAGCATCTGGAGAAGTGGCGTGCCGATCGCGGTGGTATATGAATCTCCGCATCGCATCGTAAAGCTGACCGAGCAGATCTGTGCAAGCCTTCCCGGCTGCCGTCTTGCTGTGTGTTGCGATCTGACGAAGAAGTATGAAAAGATTATTCGCGGCGAATGCACAGAGGTGCTTCATGCGCTCTCTGCCAACCCCAATGTGGAAAAGGGCGAATATTGCGCGGTGATCGATCTGTCTCCTCTGGGAGAAGCGCCTAAGGAAACGGTGCAGATTTCACCGCTGGGGCTGATGTTTGAACTGATGCTTGACGGCGAGAGCATCTCCTCCGCTGCGCAGCAGGCGCTTGAAGCAGGCTGTGGCAGAAACGAGGTATATCAGGCGAAGATCCGATTGAAGGAGATCTTTGAGGAAGAAGAATAGGCTGATGACTGATGAAAGAAGTGAGTTTGAACCACAGGGGAGCAGGCTCACTTCTTTTTTGATGAATATGAAGTTTGCTGCAGCGTCGATGGGAGAAGGAGGATCAAAAATGTCTGAAAACGATAAGCGCGTTGAGCCGGAATATGTATGGTATGCGTGCTATGGTTCAAATTTGAGTACTAATCGGTTCAAAAGATATATCGATAGATGCCGAGACAAGATGATGCCGACGGATATAAGACCGTTTCGATTTCCGCACAGTATCTATTTTGCCAAAGCGGCAAAAAGCTGGGATAACGGCGGAAAGGCATTTCTTGACGATACCGCATCGGGAAGTGCGTATGGACGCATTTATAAGATCACCAAAGAGCAGTATCATCAAATCAAGCGTCAGGAAGGCGCAGACTACACCAAGCGGCTGCAGTTTGGCACGATCGAAGGAATACCGGTGTATTCATTTACCGATATTCAGCGCAATCAGGAAATCCGAGTGCCGTCGGCAAAATATTTTCAGACCATTCTGACCGGTTTGGCGGAATGTTATGGCGGCATTGTTGCGGAAAAAGAGCTGGTGCAATATTTGATCGATGCTGTTTTTCCGAAAAATACCTTTGCGGCAGTAAAAGCGATCAAGCAGAACGCACATTATCTGACCAATCGGGAGATCTCCGAGCGAACCGGATTGAATGTGTATGATACGGCGGCGGCAGTAAAATGGCTGCTGGAGCATCAGGTAATCAAGCAGGACAGCCGCAGTATTCGTGCCGGACACGGCATCGCTGATTTGGGCGCGTATTTTTATACGGTGGACAGTCCGTGCGCGAGGGAACTGATCGCTGTGATGCTTGACGCCGTTGTAAAGGCAGAAACTTATGACTCGTCAAGCGGAATCGAAGAGAACGCATCCGGTGCGGTAGAGGGTGGCAGGCGCTTTACTTATTTGAGCAGAATCGAGCGAAAAAAAGGAAATCGCATTGCAGCGATCTGCCTTCATGGTTGTAAATGCATGGCGTGCGGATTTGATTTTGCCGAAATCTACGGAGATCATGGGAAAAACTTCATTGAGGTACATCATTTAAATCCTCTTGCGGAGCAAGGGGAGACAGTTGTAGATCCCGAAACGGAACTGGTATGTTTGTGTGCCAACTGCCATGCGATGGTGCATAGATATAGAGGGCATATGCTTTCTCTGGAGGAACTTCGACGGATGCTTGGACGATAAGTCTAAAAATCGCTGATGAGGTTTTAATTGAAAATACTTTCCGCCGGGGGCTTTACCCTGACGGATCTGTGTATTATAATATTCTCGACATTACGATGCCGCATTTTTACAGCGGGAAAGAGAGGACATTTGTCTGTGGAAAAGGTAAGAAATGCAACGGGGTATATGCTTCGTATGATCGATTTTGCAGTGGAAAAGGGTTTGGTCGAAGCGGAAGATAGAAAGTATACGCTCAATCTGCTGCTTGATATCATGAAAATGGATGCGCCCGAACCGGTGACTGCAGATTTTGAACCGTTGCCGGCTACCCTCACGCCT
>CAZYQB010000180.1:0-4957 GCA_964649595.1 uncultured Oscillospiraceae bacterium
GCGAATTTTTGATACTGACGTACAAAAATTAAAATATCAGGTTTTGCGCGAAGTGGCTCGTCATGCGTACGACGATAAACTTGAAGCGTGCTATATGGACATTCCCAAGATGATCGCGCCCGGTCCTAAGGCAACGATGCGGTGCTGCATCTATAAGGAACGTGCGATTGCCGGCGAGCGCGTGCGCATGGCAATGGGCGGCGATAAGGATAATCCTAATGTAATTCAGGTCATCGATATTGCCTGCGATGAGTGCCCGGTCAGCAGTTACGAAGTCGGTTCTGCTTGCCGCGGTTGTCTGGCACATCGCTGTCAGGCTGCCTGCCCGCGTGGTGCGATCTCATTTGATGAGAATAAGAGAGCTCATATCGATCCTGATAAGTGCATTTCCTGCGGTAAGTGCGCAGCTGCCTGCCCGTACAGCGCAATCACCAGCCGCAAGCGTCCCTGCGAAGTAGCCTGCAAGGTCAAGGCGATCAGCATGGGCGAAAACAAGGTTGCAAAGATCGACAGCAAGAAGTGCATCTCCTGCGGTTCTTGCGTTTATATGTGCCCGTTCGGCGCTATTGTAGACAGAAGCTATATCCTCGATGCGATCAAGCTCATTCGCGAGAGTGAAAATAACACCAAGTATCATGTATATGCGGTTGTTGCTCCTTCCATCTCCAGTCAGTTCCGTTATGCAAAGCTCGGTCAGGTCATCACTGCACTCAAGAAGCTCGGCTTCTATAACGTCATCGAAGCTGCTCTGGGTGCGGATATGGTTTCCTACTCCGAGGCTCAGGAACTCGTTGAAAAGGGTTTCCTGACCAGCTCCTGCTGCCCGGCATTCGTGGACTTCATCAAGAAGAACTTCCCGAAGATGGTTCAGCATATCTCCCATAACTTCTCTCCGATGGCTGCTCTAGGCGAGTACATCAAAAAGACCGATCCGACCGGCAAGGTCGTATTCATCGGTCCGTGCACCGCAAAGAAGGCAGAAGCACAGCTTGAGAAGGTTCGTCCCTATGTTGACTGCGTAATGACGTTTGAAGAGCTGCAGGCTCTGATTGACTGCCGCGACTTCGATATTACCCAGCTCGAAGAGGATGTTCTGGACAATGCTTCCTACTACGGACGCATCTTCGCCCGCAGCGGCGGTCTGTCTGAGTCCGTTGCTCAGGCGCTCAAGGAACTGGATCTGACCCACTTCAAGGTCAATCCGCTGGTTTGCGATGGCATTGAAGCGTGCCGCGCGGCACTGCTCAAGGCGAACGTGGGCAAGCTGCCCGAGAATTTCATCGAAGGCATGGCTTGCAGCGGCGGCTGCATCGGCGGCGCTGGCTGCCTGACCCACGGCGTAAAGGACAAGACTGAGGTTGATAAGTACGGCAAGGAAGCCTATGAAAAGACCATCGGCGATGCCTTGAGTATGCTGCCCTGATGAAATGTAATGCGGAAAAATTGATTTTCTGCTGAGCATTTATACAAAAGAAAGGCTCGTCTCTTGCTGTAAAAGAAGAGGCGAGCCTGATTTTTTATCAAAAACTAGAAAAGAGACCGAAGTCTGGCGAGAAAATCGACAGAACAAACCGGGGTCTGCAGGGCTATTGTGCAGAAGGACGGCTGGGAAATACTTCAAAGAGCAGATGCGCAAACTCCTCGGGCGGCGTGGGAGTGCCTTCATTGAGCCAACGGATCAAAGCGGCGAGAAATGCATCAGTATAGAAGGTGACGAAAAACTGGATATTGTCGGTCGCTGCAAACATTTCTTGAACGAGGATATATATAAACGGTTCGATGGTTTCTATAAAGTAGTCCTGAAAGCAGTTTTGACCACGCACACTCAGGGCGTTTCGATAAAATACCTGCTCTTTGTGAAAATAGGTGCAGATTGACAGAAGCAGCTGCCAGCTGTCGAGCTGGGGGATTTGCTGCAGTGCAGCAACAAATTCCGTATGAAAAACCCAGTTCATCAGATCGTATTTATCCTGAAAATGGTAATAAAAACTCTTTCTGCTCACGTTGCATTGTTGGCAGATATCGCCTACGCTGATTTTTTCAAATGCACGAATACCCATGAGCGTCTTGAGTGCCTGTGCCAGCGTGTGCTTTGTATTTTTTGAATCGGACATGGCAATAAACTTCCTTAAAAAGTCTTTAATCGAGCGTCCTGTGGAAGGTATCATACCATAATTTCAGACAAAGAGCAAGCAAAATCATTTGAGATTGATCGCGAATCAATAAAATTGTTAAGAAATGGAAAGTGTATTGACAGCACAGGGCAAATGATGTATAATCATATTCGCTGGTTGCGATTGGAGAGATGGCCGAGTGGTTTAAGGCGCTGGTCTTGAAAACCAGTGATGTCGTGAGGCACCGGGGGTTCGAATCCCTCTCTCTCCGCCACAGAACTTTATATTTTCCGGCTTGGAGAAGTACCCAAGAGGCCGAAGGGGCTCCCCTGCTAAGGGAGTAGACTGGGATAACCGGTGCGAGGGTTCAAATCCCTCCTTCTCCGCCATAAAAAGTCCTGAAAACGATGTGTTTTCAGGACTTTTTCCTTGTCATATGCTGCGAAATGACCACAATTTGAATTATTCTGAAGCCCTTAAATGCACGCTGACTGCTTTATTTGAGAATGTTTTCGTATGAGATATAGCCATTTTGCCAATGGAGCAGATTGTACAGAATGTTTTTTGCTATAATGCTGTAGGGTTTTATGTGGAGCAAATTTTTTGAAGAACGCCGATAAATATGAAAAAACATAAAAGGAGGAGAGAAGGTGATTAAGCTTCAAACGAGTCTCATCTGGCGCGGATGCGCGCAGGGCAAGTATATCGTAAAAGCCAAGGGATATATTCTTGCTGTGCTTCGATGGGGCGATAAAGAGGGTCCGCTGAACGATTGGGGACCGTTTGCATATGTTCCAATCGATCCGGCTGGAAATGGCTGTTTTACTTTTTCAGGAAGGCGCGGTATCCCAAGAGAAGCCACTCATGTGTGGGGACGTTGCTTTGCCTCGGATTTTTCTTGCTTTGAAGATGCTGTCACAGAAATTCCCGTAGCGCATCTTCCGGAAAGTAACCAGCCGCAGGAAAGAATAAGCTTTTCAATTCTTACCGATTTGCATTTGACGTCAAAGCCGTGGAAGATTAAGCAGGCACTCATAGCGACGGATAATCCTGTGGTCTTTTTGCTTGGGGATTCGACCAATGACGGACTTGAAACTCAGTTTGAGAAGTTTAAGAACTGCATTGCCGAAAATATTCCTCAGAAAAGTATTTTTCCGGTTCCGGGAAATCATGATATCCTGCATCCTTCGCGTAGCGGAAATACTGCGGGTTGCAGCAATTATGCCAGGTTTCAGCGGCATCTATTGGCGCAGGCAGAAAAACAGGGGTATTACATCTCTTACTCGTCGGTAGATCAATCTTATTCGGTGCGAATGGAGGACGTGGATATCATCGGGCTTCAATGCGTAACAACTGGACGTAATTTCCTCTTTCCGCATGGCGCGGCAATCGATTGGCTGGAGAAGCATTTGGAAACGACACCGGCGGCATGGCATATAATTCTCTGCCATGCGCCGATGCTCACGCATAATCCCAACCGAAATGACGGACCTCCTTATCTGGATCAGAATAAAAGGATTCAGGAAATTCTGGATCGAAATGGAAGAATTATCTTTCTATCCGGTCATACTCATGTATCTCCCAATGTGCTTGTCGGAAACGGAGAGTATGACGAGGAGCATCGGAATATATACCTTGACTGCGGCAGTGTGGTTTCAACGGATACATCGGGCGAAAATGGGATGATGTCTCCCAATTGGAAGGACGGCTGCAAAACGGAACTTACTATAACGGAAGATACCGTTGAAATTTGCATGAGTTCGATCGAGTCCGGCATCAAGTTTCCGCGGGGATATTACAGGTTCCATGTGCCTGAGTAATATGCTCAGAAAAAGAGTTGATAGCGGCAGCGCCTGAGGAGGAGAAGAAAGGAATATGTTTGTACTTTTCAAAAAAAGGTCATTGTCATGGAAACATCCTCCGCAGAAACTTCCTTTGACCAATATCAAAGAGATCAACCGCAAAAGAGTTCTTTATACGGACAGCGAAGGACATGAAGCGGTTATACTCTGCAAAGATGCGCATAAGAGATGGCGCAGACATAAAAAGATAAGAATTTCCGCCGCAAAATATGTTTGCGACAGGACAAGGACAGATGACTGGAAACTGATCTTTTATACCGATCCGCAGATTACCTTTTATATAGATCCAGTCGATGAACAGCGGTGGATTGATATATTGAACAGGCTCACGCAGTGTGGATGTCCGGCATTTGACTGGGATTAGGAAAAAAGAAGCAGCTCTGCGACGGCTCATAAGAAGAATGAGCAGATCGGAGAGCTGTTTCTTTTTCTTTAAAGGAATGGACGGATGTTATTCTGCTTCAATCCGTCGGGAGAACATTCTGCCGGTAGCGCAGATGAGCGAAAGCACTTCGGGCGTAAGTTCGCGGTCAAATGCCTTGAGCGTGGGCGAGGTCTCAAAGCTCAGCGCGCCCTTATAGCCGATCTCGCGCATTCCCTGCACAAAGCGGTTCCAGTCCAGACGACCGAAGTAGGGTGCAAGGTGCTGATCGTCCCAGCCGTCATTATCGTGAATGTGCAATGTTTCGATGCGATGACCCAGCTGCCGAATGACGCGCAGGATATCTTTGCCGACCAGCAGGGAGTGTCCGGTGTCTAGACAGAAAGCAAATATCTTTTCGCCGGCGATCTCATTGAGCGTGTCGATATAGCGGTTGACCTCCTCCGGTTCCTGACAGATCGAAGCGTAGATCTTGCCCTTGAATACGGTGAACATATTCTCAAGGCAGATGGTCACGCCGTACTTCTTTGCAGCAGGGATCAAGCGGCTGTACAGGCGGATGTTCAACTCCCATTCTGCTTCGGCGGTCAGTGTTTGAT
>CAZYQB010000181.1:0-4951 GCA_964649595.1 uncultured Oscillospiraceae bacterium
GCCTTGTCGATCAGCTCCTTGAGCATGGCGTCGCTGTCCTCGGGCTTGGTGTAGCCGAACATTTCGACCTTGTTGAACTGGTGACCGCGGATCATGCCGCGCTCGCTGGCGCGGTAGGTGCCTGCCTCACGGCGATAGCAGGGGGTATAAGCAAACAGCTTGGCAGGCAGCTGATCCTCGGTGAGGATCTCGCCGCGATAGAGGTTGATGAGCGCAGTTTCTGCGGTGGGCAACATGAAGTGGAAGCCTTCTTCACTCAGGCGATATACGTCCTCCTCAAACTTGGGGAACTGCCCGGCAGTCAGACCGCACTCGTAGGTCAGCATATGCGGAGGCAGCATGAAGGTATAACCGTCCTTGATATGCTCGGAGATGAAGTAGTTCAGCAGCGCCCACTCAAGCTGTGCGCCCTGACCGGTGTACAGCCAGAAGCCGTTGCCGCCCATCTTCACGCCGCGCTCATAGTCGATCAGACCCAGATCGGTGCACAGATCAACGTGGTTCTTCGGCTCATAGGGAAATTCGGGCTTTTCGCCGTATACCTTCACCACCTGGTTGGCTTCCTTGCCGCCTGCAACGACGTCCTCTGCGGGCAGGTTGGGCAGGGTCAGCACAAAGGCGCGGATCTTCTCCTCCAGCGCGTTCTGCTCCTCGTCAAGCTGCTTAACGCGGTCAGCCATCTGTTTGAGGGTCTCCAGCAGCTCAGTAACGTCCTTCTTCTGCTTTTTGAGCATGGGGATCTCCTTGCTCTTCTTGTTGCGCTCTGCCTTGAGAGCCTCGTTTTCGAGCAGCAGTTCCTTGCGGCGTGCGTCCCATGCGAGCATTTCGGTCAGGTCTACGTCGTACTCGCGCTTCTTGAGCGCCTCAACAACGTATTCGGGATTGGATCGGATCAAATTGATATCCAGCATGACATTTTCCTCCTTTATATAGATCGGCTTTTTGTTCGGTAAAGCGCAGGAAAATATAAAACCCCTGCTCGCTTTACGCAAGCAGGGGCGAATGATAACTTCGCGGTGCCACCCTGATTCAAGCCCTTTTCATCGAATATAAATATTACATAAAAAGGCTCCTCTTCAAGCGATGATATCGGATCGCAGCCGTTCTGCTCCTCGCAGACCACTCCGGGATGGAAACAGAAACCATTTTCATCGGCTCGCACCGACCGCCGACTCTCTGAAGAACAATGTGCTTTCTGCCGTTCCCCTCAAGGTGTTGCCTTCATTATATCCTATTTCAGAGAAATTGCAAGCTAAATGTTTGTTTATCTCTCTTACTTTCTCAGCTTATGACAATACTGCGTACACAGCTTGTCGGTACATTCGGAACATTTGAGCGCCGCGTTGGAATGATCCCAGAAGCGCTCGGGATACATCATCACGCACAGCTCCCAGATCAGCCACGCAAGCACCGCCATAACCACCAGCGACACCGCATAAAATCCGCCCATAAAGATCAGCGGCGAGAACATCATCAGATGATCCCAGTTGAATATGCGGCAGGTAGTGCAGCATCTCGTTTTCATCATCAGCCTGAACGGACAGAAGATCAGCACACAGATCAGATCACACACATAGAAAAACACGCTGATGATAAACAATCCCGTTTTGCTGATTATTCCTCCGCAATACATAGCACCGATGACGGCGATCAGCGCACACCACAGAACAAACACCTTATATGCCGCCTTAGTGGTAGATACCACATAGTTCCTGAGCGCCTCATAGTTGATCTTGTCGCGGATGGGCTTGAAGCGATTTGCAAACAGCTTCTGCGAACCCAGCGGTACTTTGTTCTTGAGGGGTATGATCTGCTGCACCATATCAACCACCCAGATAAGCCATAGCAGATGCAGCACGGAGAACTCCGAAAAAAAGTTCATTCCGTTCAAGATCTCAAAGTGCTGCGGCGCCGCAAAGCACAAAACCACACATCCGATCAAGATCAAACATCGCACAACCAGGCGGAACATATAGCGTTTTCTCGTAGGGGACATAAGCTTTCTCTCTCCTGCTGCAGTATTCTTCCATCCGCTGATAATATAACGGTCAAAAGTATGTCATCGATATTAAATCACACAAGAGAGATCTTGAAAAGCTTAAATATGAAAAATAAATCGAAAAGAAAATAACTTTACCTGAATTTACCCGTCAGTCGGTCATGATGCGCAGTATCTCCACGTCGGTCTCGCGCATACCGTCGCGTCCCAACCTGCCTACGCTGGCAATGGTATTTTCTACACCTTTTTTCACGATGCCCTCGCCGTCGCGAAATCCGCGATGATTGAGCGCCATATCATAGCCCATCAGCGCCGCATCCACCGCACAGGCGATCTTTGCAGCACAGGAGGGCTTTGCACCGTCGCAGATAGTACCCGACAGTATGGCAAGTCCGTTGACCAGTGTATGACTGACCATCTCCAGCGAGCCGCCGCGCAGATAGGCAACGCCTGCAGCGCTTGCACAGCCTGCGCTCACCGCGCCGCAGTAGGCGGACAAACAGCCGATGAGTATCTTCTGGCGAATGGCACACAGATTCGCCAGCACCAGCGCACGATACAGTCTTTCCTCGCCCACGCCGTCATGCTTTGCATACTCCATGATGGGCAGGGTGATCGTCATGCCCTGATTGCCGCTGCCCGAATTGATGATGACCGGCATTTCGCAGCCCGACATACGGGCATCTGAGCCGGCGGCAGCCATGGCGCGCGCACGAATACGGATGTTGTCTCTTCCCCACACATCCAGCAGCGTCTTGCCCACGCTTGCGCCCCATTTGCCGCTTAACCCTTCATGAGCGATCGCGGTATTACAGGCGATCTGACGCGCAATAATTTCCCGCACATCCTCCAGATCACAGGTATCGGCGAAATCATATGCGCCCTCGATGGTCAGCAGCTGCTCCTGCGCGTCGCTCTGCTCCTCCTGCTTGGCGCAGATGGAGGCGTGCAGACAGCACTCGTCGAAGGTGATCTCTACCACATTGGTATGTCGGTCTGCAATGCGTGCGGTCGCCTTGTGACCGTTTGCCTCAGCAATAATGAATATGTCAAACAGGCGCGCATCCGGCTTTACGCCCACGCTGATGCAGTCCTTTTCGAGATATGCGTCGATCTGGGAAAGCTGCTCCTCGGTGACCGATGCGATGACCTGCAGTTCCTTGTCCGGATCCCCTGCGATCAGACCGGCAGCGCAGGCGGCTTCAATGCCCTTTCTTCCGGCGGTGTTGGGCACGGTGACCGACTTTGCGTTTTTGATGATGTTGCCGCTTACCAGCACCTGCACCTTCTCAGGTTCCTCGCCCAGCACGCGGCGCGCCACGGCTGCCGCATAGGCAATGGCGATCGGTTCGGTACAGCCCATCGCCGGAATGAGCTGATTTTTCAGTATGGCGACGTATGCCGGGTATCTCGGATCGGATTTCAACATAAAACTCGCCTGCTTTCGTTTAAATATTTATCTCACTGTGCATCCATCAGTGTTTCATCCTCGGAGTAGATCAGCGTCTGTCCCGGTTCAAGGCGCATAAAACACTCGTCGTCCCACTGCCCGTCCACCAGTTTTTTCAGAAGAATATTTTCGCCCTTTACGCGCATATATTCCAGATCCTGTTCCTCGGCAATGCGCCGGGTAAACTCATCAAAGCGGTCGTTTTTCAATTCATCCCACTCGATCAGCGCCGCCAGAGAATAATGCTGCAGCCAGCCCTTCTCCACCTCGATGAGATACTGCGCATTGTCCTCGCCGTATTTTTCAACATATTCCATGTATTTTGCCTGTTCGTCATAACCGCGCCCGGGCTTTGCAAACTGCTCGATCCAGCCGGGCGAATACCAGTATATGCCGCCGCTGTATTCATCAAACAGCTCCCTGTACTTTTCGTAGGAACCCATCAGCAGCGTGATGCAGTCATGTACGCGCGGTATGATGATCGGGATACTGCGCGCCTTAATGCCTACCGTGCCCATGGAGCACAGCCCGTAGGCAAGCAGTATGGCATCGCACTGAGTTTTTCCCGCTTTCACCTGCTCCTCCACCGCATCGATCTGCGCCTGAAGCGCATCCTTCAGATCCCGCTGCGGATTGGTATGCAGGTCGGTAGGCATCCACTGTATCTGCACCGAATGCGGCGAATATGCACATAAAAGATATAGCTCGCGCAAAAATACCTGACAGCCGATCAGCCTGAGCTTCATATCGAAAACGCTCCTTTTTGTTATCTTCATGTGAACTTAGTGTACTCTATTTTGCACGGAATTTCAAGTCATTCTTGCCTTATTCTCTTATTCGTTGTATACTATAGGAGTAAAAACATGAAATGAGGGGTATTTGTGCCCAAATTAGAAGCATATAACAAAAAATTAGATTACAGCTATTCGCTGGGCGTATTCCCGTCGCTGAACCTTCTTGAAGCACGTCCCGAGTGCGCAATGAGGCTTCTGCTGCATCCCAGCAGCCTCGAAAACGAAGGTGTAACGCTTCTTCGTCAAAAGTGCGCCGCGCTGGGCGTTCGGGAGGAATTTGCCGAGCGCGTGCTCAAACGCGAATCCCAAAAGGAAAACTGCTACGCTGCACTGGTATTTAAAAAGTATGAGGCACAGCTCTCTAAGGATCGTCCCCACGTCGTACTGTGTCAGATTACCGACGGCGGCAACTTAGGCACCGCGCTTCGCGCCTGTCTGGGCTTCGGCATCAAGGATGTCGCCATCATTCGCCCGGCAGTGGATGCCTTTGATCCGCACGTTCTCAGAGCATCGATGGGCGCATTCTACCGCATGAATGTGCGCACCTTTAACAACTTTGAACAGTACCGTGCGCTGTATCCCGATCATGCGCTCTTCCCATTCATGCTCGACGGCGCAAAACCGCTGGGCGAGGTCGCACCTGCGCGCCCCGAAAAATACGCGCTGGTGTTCGGCAACGAGCAGACCGGACTTCCGGCACACTTTGCC
>CAZYQB010000182.1:0-4923 GCA_964649595.1 uncultured Oscillospiraceae bacterium
TGAAATTGAGATACAGCGTGTCTCCAAACGACAGCGCACCGCAGTTATACGGCGCAGTCGCCTGTACCCCCAATATAAAGTCCATTCGCTCTACATATGGCATCATTGCATCGGGCAGCTTGACAGCACCCAGATTGGAAAACGAGAAGCAGGACTTTCGCTCGCCCACCGAGTCAAACACCGCTTTCATAACAAAGTTTTTGATAAACAACGGCATCACTTTTACCGCCATGAGTTTTTCGCTGTTTACATTGGCGGCAATCTTCATGCTCATCTGCTTGGGCGTTATATCCAATGCCATATGATGATGAATGATCCGACAGATTTCCTCAAAGCTGTATCTGCCCAGACAAGGCAGTATCTCCGGCGTAGTGTATAATACAAAATTCCGCAGCGACTGACTTTCAAACAACTTTCTCAAATTTACGGGAATCAGCACCTTGATGGGCTTGCGCTTTCCCAAATCTGAAATCTGTTCCTCCTGAAAATCCTGAAGTGCAAGCATCATGACTGCGCAAAGGAAATTGGTCAAACTGACACCGTACTCATGTGCCTTACTGAGTACTGCACGCACGGGCAGTGCGAAGCAGGTCAGATTCAGAAAACCGTCCGGCTCTCTGGTTCCCTTTATTCTCCAAGCCGTATTTTCATTTCTGGATGCCGCTATACTGCCGGAATATTTCAAATAGCTATCCTCTAACTCGGCTTCGGTCGGCTCCTCCAGTCTGCCCAATACACCATGCTCAGCAGGAATATGTACGCCATATTTCTGTTGAATATACTCTGCCACCAGACTTTTTAAAAATACCAGCGCGCCATTTCCATCCGTCAGAGAGTGAAAAATCTCAATCGCAACTCGCCGATCATATACAATTACACGAAGCGCACATTTTCTGGTTTCCTCATTGGACATTCGCGTAAGCGGATAGCAACTCTCTTCCTGTATTTCGGGTGCTTCAGAAAGCTGCTCAAGATAATACCAGAACATACCTCTGCGAAGCTTTACCGCAATTGACGGAAAACGTCTTACGGTCACATCCAGCGCTGACTGCATGACCTCTTTATCGATCGGTTCCTTGAGCGTGGCAGACTGCCTGAATACATTGCTCCAGTTGCTTCGGCGCGCTGCAGGATATATCTTTGCCGCATTGTCAAGAGGCATCCATCTGAGCTTGTTTTCCTTAGACATTACTTGATTAAGGAATCGGTTGATTTGAGAAAAGTCTTTCTGATCTTCCTGCAATCCATACAGCAAATATGCGTGCCATCGGTCTTTAGCAACCGTCAAACGGCTTTTGCTGCCTGATTCGACCAGACGCTGATGCAGCCGATGCGCATCGCCAAGCATGATTTCATCTCCGCCTGCAAAAATCAGGGATGGAGGCATCTGAGACAAATCGGCAAACAGAGGCGATGCCAGCGGATCTTCCTGATCGTCGGTATAGTTATCTGCAAAAAATCTTAAAAGATCCCGAGACATACTCGGATCATTTTTGAAATTTGTATCGTAATATTCCCCGGACGTAGTAAGATCGACCCATGGCGATACAGCAATAATCCCGCAGGGCATTTGGAGCCTCAATTCTTTTAATTTCAGACACAGCGCATAGCATAACCCACCGCCTGCACTCTCGCCGCACAGCGTAATGCGCGAATATCCTTTGCTCAGCAGATATTCATATGCACAAAGTGCATCTTCCACCGCTGCAGGAAAACGATGTTCCGGTGCCAGACGATATGCGGCGCAGAATACGCGCACACCGTTATGCACTGCCAGCATCGAACCAAATCCTGCAGCATATTCCAGATCGCCGCAGGTATATCCACCACCATGAAGATACAGAACTACTCCCTCACGCCGTTCGTCTTTGGGGACGATCCATGCGCCTTCAAAATGTTGGAAGGTATGATTTTTGAAGACAATCTGCTGACGAAACTTTCTTTCCATCAGCTCACCGATCTTATTCTGTCCTTTGCGAATGGTCTTCAAAGATAGTCCGCTTACCAGAGGTTTTAAGATCGTAAGCTGCCCGCGTATCGCTTTTGCCTGTAATGTCATCCTTTAAACTCCTTATTCGATAAACACCGAGAGATCTTATATTACATAGAGCACAATACATAATGCCTGAAGGATGCTTCCTCCCAATACAAAGAAGTGAAAAACACAGTGTACATATCGATGTTTTTTTCCGATCCCATAAAGAATCGAGCCAAGCGTGTATACAACTCCGCCCGCAACCAGCAGTATTACACCCGGCATTGCAAGCACCTGCATCAACTGCCTAAGTGCAACGATTATACACCATCCCATCCCTATATAGCAACTCATAGAAACCACGGAATACTTTTTCAGGTCAATCGCAGTCAGTGTTGCAGCCATCACAGCCAATCCCCATACAACGGTCAAAATCCCCCACGCCCATACTGGATATGCCGGTCGCATACAGCACAGCATGATCGGTGTATAGCTTCCCGCAATGAAAAAGTAGATAGAACAATGGTCGATTACCTGCAGAACTTTTTTCGCCATACCCGTTCTTAGTCCGTGATACAAACTGGAAAAAACATAGAGCTGTATAAATGAAATCCCGTAAATAATACTGCTGACAATTTTCCAGCCATCCTGCTGAATGATCGATGCAATGAGGCAATATATCAATACTCCAACGCCAATCCCGCCTCCGACAATATGTGAAATGGAATTTATCAATTCTTCGCACCGCGTATACTGAGGCAGCAAACGATCCTTGAGCTTTGTTCTGGTCATATTTAATCCCCCTCAAAACACATCACACTCGTTATCGGTTCTTAATGAACCGATAACACCAATAGTTCAACCATTTCATATACCATGATACACCATATATTATGGTGTTGTCAAGTTCTTCGAGAACTGATCGTGTTATTTTATTGACTTTTTAATCTTGGAACCATATAATAAGTTATAGATATGGAGGAGGATAACTATGAATCAAGAGAACATGGAGCAAATCAAATCATCAATAAAAGACTTTCATCTGCCGCGCTATCACGAAATCCCCAATATAGGACTTTATTTGGAGCAAACCACAAAATACATCTCGGAATGTTTCGCCCCATTGATGAAGGACAGCATTACCGCTTCTATGATTAGTAATTATGTAAAGCGTGGTCTATTATCCAATCCCATAAAAAAACAGTACAGTCGCGAACAGATCGCCTATTTAATCTATATTACTACCGTGAAAACCGTTCTTCCCATGGAAAATATCAAGCTCACAATTCGCATTCAGCAAAAGGTTTATCAGCCGCAGGTTGCATATGATTACTTTTGTTGTGAGTTTGAAAATATGCTGGAGTATATCTTCGGTTTCAAAGCCATCCCTGATAGCGTAGGCGTGGAAAATACAGACGAAAAAATTATGCTGAGAAATACAGTCATCACCGCAGCTCATGCCATTTACCTGAGCAAACTTTTTGCCGCATTGCATGAGCAGGAGCAGTATTAAGCCGCACAGTATCATCAATTCCATAAGATAATTCACCGCGCCATTGTTAAAATCAGGCGCGGTGAATTATCTTTCAAGCAGATATTATCAAGCTATTCTCTTTTTGCTGCGAGGGCATTTATTCCTCAGATGCATTGATTTTCATTGCCGGCTCATCGCTGCTGTGCAGATGCAGGTTCCAATTCCCTGCACCGATCACCGGTCGAATACCCAATACGATATAATCAATACTTACGCCCAAAGTCTGCGCAAGAGCAACAACGATATCCACACTGGGAATCTTTCTGCCGCGTTCGATGTTGCTCATATGCGACGCGGTTATATGTATGCTTTCTGCCAAAAAGGCTTCGGTAATTCCTCTTCTCAATCTGATTTCTCGAACTCTGTTTCCGAGCTGCAGAGCATTAACAACAGGAACTTTTCTTTTTTCCTGCTTTGCTTCCTTTTTATTTTCGGAAGCACATATTTTCTGATGGGCATTACTATTCGCATTCTCTGAATCCGAACAATATCTTTTTTTAATTTCCTTTGCTTGCGTATCACACCGCAGTCGTATAACGCCGTCACCTGCATTCGGAATCGGCGAAACGCCCATCAACAGATAATCAAGGCTTATATTCAATGCTCTACCAAGCCGTACCGCCATATCTAAAGTAACATTTTCTTTCCCGATTTCAATCCCTTGAATATGCCCCTCTGACACACCAATGATCTCGCTCAGCGCTCTTCGAGAAATTCCTCTCTTCTTTCTGATACTGCAAATGCGCAGACCTACTCGCATCCATTGTTCAGGAGTCATCCTTTTCGCTCCTTTAACGACCTTTCATAATTTAATCTACAAACTCGTCTTTCAAATGTCTCAAATCCAGCGCTTCATACTCTCGCGATTGCTCTTCATCCACCTGCATAAATAAATCGCTTAAAAAACGCGGATCATTCGCCAGCTTTTTCAGCGCATCTCGACTGAGAACACTATTTGTTCCCAGACAAGCCTTGCATCGGTATCCACATTCAGGGCATACGCAGCCCAGTTCCAAGCCTTCTGAATGGGTCATATATGTATCACACGCATGACAGCTGCATCTCATGTTTTTCATCTCCCTCAAAATTGATCACTAATTAATCATTCATTCGATTCATTATATTATAAGTAAAATCTTCTTTTGGATTTCTTTTGTTTTAAGCTGCTTGTTTCTATGAAGCAGAAAATAGATACAATAGAAAACTACTATGTATATCAGAAACATCAGCACTACGCCCAGCGGATACAGCCTCTTATGACCGTTTACCAAATTATAGAGAATGTCATAAGGCGTTCCGTCTCCCGACATCAGAAACATATAATTGCATTCCAGAGTGAGATTGGCAATATCCGCCGCAAAACAAAATACCAGAAGAATTACGAAGCTAATCCACATATTCTCCTTTTTCATGC
>CAZYQB010000183.1:0-4896 GCA_964649595.1 uncultured Oscillospiraceae bacterium
GTACAAGCGCATCTCTCCGCTTCTTAAAAATCTTTAAAGCCTTCATTTTATCTCTCTCCGGGCGGCGGCAGCAGTGCCGACCGTCCGTTTTTTGTTGCTTTTGTTACTTTTGAAATGAGTTTACGCTTCTCTGCTTTGACAAAGGCGGCTTTTGATGTAGTATATATGTACATGATGAGTAAGTGCATCGGTGCGCACATGAAACCGGAGGATATTTTCAATGCTTAGTTTTATTACGCATTCCTGCGATGACACCTTTGAACTGGGTCGAAGCATCGGCAAGCTGCTTGTCGGCGGCGATGTGATCCTGCTGCGCGGCGATCTGGGTGCCGGAAAATCGGTATTTGCCAGAGGACTCGCGCGCGGCGTTGGTATCGACTGTGCCATGCCCAGCCCCACCTTCACGCTGATGCAGCCCTACGAGGGTCGCATTCCCTTTTATCACTTTGACCTGTACCGCCTTGCCGATCCGGAAGAATTCTATGAAGCCGGACTGGACGAATTCGCCTTTGGAAACGGCGCGGCAGTCATCGAATGGCCCGACTGCGCGGAGCTGATGCCCGATACCTGCTTTGAGGTATACATCCACCGCGCACTTGCGGACGACGAGCGAATCATCCGCATAGAGCCGATGGGCGAAGCGGCGGCGCGCGCAGAGACGATCGCACGCGCCGGCATGAAATGGAGGATCGAAGAATGAGGATTCTTGCTATAGACACATCTGGACCGGTCGCCGGTGCCGCGCTGATGGAAAACGGCATAATCACCCATGAGGTCACGGCGGCACACGGACTGACCCATAGCCAGACCGCCATGCCGATGGTCGATCAATGCCTGAGCGCAGCGGGTATCGCGGTAAAGGACGTAGATCTGTTCGCCGCAGTGGCAGGTCCCGGTTCGTTCACCGGCGTCCGCATCGGCGTATGCGCTGTGCGTGCCCTGGCACACTCCTGGAACAAGCCTGCGCTTCAGTTGGATTCTCTCGAAACGCTCGCCATGAACGCATTCGGCTTTCACGGCGTGATCTGCCCGATTCTGGATGCACGCCGCGGTCAGGTGTACTGCGCTGCATTCCGCTTTGAGAAGGGCAAGCTGCCCGAGCGTATTCTGGAAGATAAGGCAATGGCGCTCACCGATTTTCTTGAAAAACTGCCGCCGGACGAACGACTGCTGTTTTTGGGCGACGGCTTGAAAGTGCATTTCCCTGTCATTTCCGCAAAGCTGGGTGAGCGCGCCGTTTCCGCCCCTTCCCATATGAACTATCTGCGTGCTGCGGCGGCGTGTGAGATCGCACAGCATCGCGCAGAGGATGCCGCCGACTGCATGACCCTCACCCCTATCTACCTGCGCGCACCGCAGGCAGAACGAGAACGCAATGCCCGTCTGGCAGCAGGAGGTGCAAAATAATGCCGCAGGTTGAGATCCGTCTGATGCGTGTGGAGGACGTGGATGCGATCGATCTGGTGGAAGCAGGCAGCTTTGCCATTCCGTGGTCGCACGACGCATTCGTAAAAGAAATTACCGAAAACAGATGCGCGCGCTATCTGGTGCTGTGCGAGGACGGCACGCCGGTCGCCTATGCGGGCGTATGGTTCGTGCTGGACGAGGGGCACATCACCAACATCGCAGTGCGCCCTGACAAGCGCGGCAAGGGCTATGGCAGAAAGATCGTCAATGCACTCATTCAGCTTGCCGCCGATTCGGGGATGTCCTTTCTGGAGCTGGAATGTCGTCGCTCCAATGTAGTGGCACAAAATCTGTATCACAGCGTCGGCTTTATCGATGTGGGATACCGCAAACGCTACTATGCCGACAACAACGAAGATGCACTGCTCATGGTGCTCACCCAAATGCCCGAAGCCGATCCCGATAATGATCCGTATCTGATTACAGAAGAATAAATCGCCAAAATTCAAATAGTTTCCGACGGCGGTGCGCTGTCGGAAACTATTTTTCTCATTCTATGTCAGATCAGTTTTCAAACTGCGCAGTATAAAGCTGACGGTAGAAGCCATCTCTTCTGAGAAGCTCAGCGTGTGTGCCCTGCTCCACGATGTCGCCGTCGCGCACTACGAGGATATTGTCCGCGTGCTGAATGGTGGACAGTCGGTGCGCAATGATAAAACAGGTCTTGTTCTTCATCAGCTCGATCATGGCATCTTGAATCCTGCGCTCGGTCTGGGTATCAACATTCGAGGTAGCTTCATCAAGGATCAGCATACTTGCATCCATCAGCATGGCGCGTGCGATGGTCAGAAGCTGCTTTTGACCCTTGGAGATGTTGCCGCCGTTCTCCAGCAGCACCGTGTCATAGCCGTTGGGCAGCTGCTCGATGAAATGATCGATCTTCGCCATGCGCGCCACGCGCTTTACATCTTCCAGTGTTGCGCCCGGGCTGCCGTAGGCAATGTTTTCAAACACCGTGCCTTCAAACAGCCACGTTTCCTGAAGCACCATCGCATATGCCTTTCTGAGACTCTTTCGGGTGATTTGATCGATCGGATCACCATCCACCGCGATATCTCCACCGTTTCGGTCATAAAAGCGCATCAGTAGATTTATGATCGTGGTCTTTCCGGCGCCGGTAGGTCCTACGATTGCAGTAACAGATCCGGGCTTTGCGTGCAGAGAGAGATCCTTCAAGACCACCTGCTCCGGCAGATACCCGAACGATACGTTCTTCATCTCAACATCGCCGCGTGCGTCTTTAAGTTCCACCGCATCCGGCGCATCCACCGGTTCGGGCTTTTCGTCGATCAGGCGGAATACTCTGTCGCCTGCCGCAAATGCCGACTGAAGTTCTGCAACGATGTTCGCCATTTCATTGATGGGACCCGAAAATCTGCGCGAATACAGCACGAACGAGGATACCTGTCCCAGCCTCATACCGCCCAGCAGATACAGCGCCGCGCCGAACATACTCACCAGCGACATCGCGAGGTTATTGACAAAGTTGACCGACGGGCCGGTGATGCTGCCGTAATACTCCGCCTTGTAGTATGCTTGTACCGCTTCTTCATTCTTTTTGTCGAAGCGGTCGATCATGGTCTCCTCCTGATGATATGCCTTGGTGGTCTTGAGTCCCGATACCATTTCCTCCACGAAGCCGTTCAGCTCGCCCAGCTTGCGGCTGCGCTCATGAAACAGCGGACGGGTTCTCTTGGTAATGTATCGGGTCAGCAGCAGCGACATGGGAATCGTAATCACAAACACCAGCACCAGCACGGGTGACAGATCGATCATATTCCACAGCGCGCCCACCACGATGACCACACTGGAGAGTATCTGCACCACGTCATGTGATAGCGAGGTATTGATGGTGTCGATATCATACGTCAGCTTGCTGAGAATATCGCCGATGGCGTGTGAATCGGTATAGCTGATGGGCAGGCGTGACACGCTTTCAAATGCATCCTGACGCATCCGATAGACGATCTTCTGGGTGGTCGTTACCATGACCACGGAAATGAGATACGTCAATCCCGCCGAAGTCAAATAGAACAGTATCATAAGCCCCGCATAGTAGAATACGCGCTCAAAATCGACCTGACCGGGTCCCAGAATGGCATCGATCGCATAGCCCGACAGCCGGGGACCTCTGAGCGCCAACAGGTTCGAGCAGACGGTCAGCACGATGGCAACAGCAATGCGTCCCCAATACTGCCTTAGATAATGCCACAGTTTTTTGAGAATATACTTCGTATCGCGGTTATACTTTTCACCCGGTGCAGGAATACCCCATGTAGGCTTGTTGCCCGGCGCGGAAGGCGGTCCAAATCTTCTGCCCATTATTCAAACCCTCCCATCTGTACCTGCGCGATCTCGCGATAGGTTTCACAAGTCTTGAGCAATTGCTCATGCGTACCCTGTCCGATCACTCTGCCCTCGTCCAACACGATGATCTGCGTGCAGTTCATGATCGAACTGATGCGCGAGGCGATCATGATGGTAGTCACATCGTCATAACTGCGGTTAAGCGCTATGCGCAGATTGGCATCGGTGCGGTAGTCCAATGCACTTGAGGAATCATCCAGCACCAGGATCTGCGGATGCCCTGCCAGTGCGCGGGCAATAAGCAGTCTCTGGCGCTGTCCACCGGAAAGGTTGGTGCCCTTGGCGTTCAGTCGTTCACTAAAGCCTTCGCTCAGTTCGGAAATAAACGATGCCTGCGCGTTTTTCGCCGCCCTTTCAATCTGTTCATCCGACAGTCCGCGTCCCATGTCGATGTTCTCGCGCACGGTGTCGGAGAAGATCACGTCGTTCTGGAACGCCACACCGAACATGGTATGCAGCTCTTCAGGCGGGATATTTCTCACATCACGCCCGTGAATACGTATGCTGCCCGTATCCAGATCATAAAAGCGCATCAACAGATTGATGATGGTGCTCTTGCCTGCGCCCGTTGCACCGATGATGCCCAGCGATTCGCCATGACGCAGCTTAAAAGAGATATTCTCAACAGTGGGCTTTCTTTTGTTATAGGAGAAAGTCACATCGTCAAACTCGATATGGAATATATCACTCTGCGCCTGCACTTCCTCCACAGTAAGCTCCGCTTCCATATCCAGCACTTCCGCAATTCGGGCAGCAGAAGCAGTCGAACGGGAAGTGACCACAAACATTCTGGTCACGCCCATCATGGCATTTGCGATGATGGTAAAGTAGCTCAAAAATGCCACGATCTTACCGGCATCCATCTGCGCGGCGTTGACCCGGTGCGCACCCAGTATAATGACCATGACCAGACCGATGTTGAGCAATATATTCATCACCGGATTGCTCAGACCCATCGTGAGATTTGCCTTGACCTCGCCGCCCGCAACATTCTTGTTCTGCTCGGAGAATCTGCTCACCTCATAGCCGTTCATGGAGAGCGCCTTGATGACGCGCGCGCCG
>CAZYQB010000184.1:0-4853 GCA_964649595.1 uncultured Oscillospiraceae bacterium
ATGGAGGATCTTCCTCAAAGATGTGGTATGAGGGCGAGTTTGTCAATGACGGCGTAGCGTTGACTGGCTCAAGACGGCTGCCGACGGCATTTATCGTAAAGTGAGGTGACGGAGAATGGCGGAAAAAGTAAAGGCGGATGCCAAGAAAACCAGTCAGGCGAAGAAATCTTCAAAGAAGTCCCAAAAAAAGACCGGTTTGAAGCTGTTCTATCCGATTTATCTGCTCGTGGTACTGCTGATTGTATGGGGAATTTTTGTGGGATGTGAGAATCTTGCCGAAGTGCTGAGGAATTACGAAGCATCACTTCCTAAGTATGTGGCGAAAGATGTTGCACAGATGTTCATGGATCGAGACTTTGAAAAGGTCTATTCCTATCAAGATCCAGCCGATTTCGCCGGTGAGGATGCTCAGACTTACGCTGCATATATGAGAGAATTTACCGCAAACGGTGAGCTGACATGGGATGAAAGCTATTCATCGAGCGTGGATGAAAAGGTATATGCAGTGCGTTTGGATGGAAAGCGCCTGTTTGAGTTTACACTGTGCAAAAGCGGTACGCAGGACGAAAACGGGAATGACCAGTGGATGCTCAACGAAGTGCGCACGCTGGGCATTTCGATCGGGACCCGCACTGTAAAAGCGCCGACGGAGTCGACGGTATATGTTGACGGTGTAGCTCTGGACAGCAGCGCGATCATTGAAGAGGGAATTGCTCTGGAAGATGAGGATTTCCTGCTGGGCGATGAAGCAGAGAGTCCGACGATGTGCTTATATCAGTATGAAGTCTGTTTGGGAGAGCCGCAGGTGCGCGTAGTAGATGCGCAGGGACGGGAAAATCCGCTGACCGTTGATGCAAACGGCAATGTAGAAGCTGCGCGCAACAGTGACAGCCAGATCAAGCGCCAGGTGGAGGATCGAGTGATCGAGATCGTTCAGGCGTTTGCAAAGTTTACTTCGGAGGATCTTTCGCAATCCAAGATGCTCAAGTTCGTGCGCAAGGGTACCAACGGATATGAGAAGATCAAAAACTTCGACAATAACTGGTTTGGCTCTCATAGCAGCTACTCATTTGAAGATATGACGACGGATAATTATATGATCTTCTCAGACGATACCTTCGCTTGTGATATCAGCTTTGTATATATCATCCGTTATTCTGGCAAGGATGTTGACGAAGTGCGATACGATACGAATTATCGGTTCTATTTTGTGGAACGGGATGATGAGTGGTATCTGTATGACTTCAAGATGGTGAATCAGTAAGAGGGGAAGCGACACAAAAGATGGGGAAAAAAGTAATGGGGAAGAAGCAGAAGGAACTGACTAAGACTCAGCAGAAGCGCCGTGCAAGAAGAAAGCTCATCAGGTCTTATATTCTGCGCACGCTGCTATGTATCTTTACGGTAGTCATCGTAGCACTGGCAGGTGTGCTGGGCGTGCTGTATGTGGTTTTTAGGGGTCCTTCTCAGACGGCGTGTGATCTGACTGTAAATACCATGCTTGAAACCAGTGCGCTCAAGTTTGTGCCGCGCATCTACTTTTCTGAAGCGGAAGTGCAGCAGATCATCGCGCGAAATGCGGTCATTGAGCCGGAGGAGGATGTCGATACCAGTTTGGTAGAGATCAAGAAGCCGGAGTCAACAGCAGATGGAGAAGAAGAAACGGATATCGAGATCGTCGTAGTCAAGGGTGCAACGTACAAGGGCTGGATGATGATCGTGAAGGATCCTTCAAGGGTTTGTTTGGGTGTAAGCCGAAAGGAAGGCTTTGAAGAGGACATTGCCGGCAAGCGCCTGCATGAGATCGTTGAATCATACGATGCGGTGGCAGGTATTAACGCAGGCGGCTTCAGCGATAGCGGCGGTATGGGCAACGGCGGTATGCCTACCGGCATTGTAATTACCGAAGGAAACCTGATGAAGAAGGGCAATGTGAACAGTTCTCGCAATACGGTGATCGGATTTGACGAAAATGATCGTCTGCTGGTCGGCAAGTACACAACGGAAAAAGCACTGGAGCTGAATATGCGCGATGCGTGCACTTTTGGTCCGGCGTTGGTGGTCAATGGAGAACCCGCAGTGATTGAAGGCGCCAGCAGCGGTCTCAATCCCCGTACCGCTATTGGTCAGCGTGCTGACGGCGCGGTACTGATGCTGGTTATCGACGGTCGTCAGGTCAACAGCATGGGTGCCTCCATGGCAGACCTGATCGAAGTTATGCTTAATTTCGGTGCGGTGAACGCTGCCAATCTGGATGGAGGTTCCTCCTCGAATCTGTACTATAACGGCGAGTATGTCAATGACGGCGTAGCGTTGACTGGCAGTCGAAAGATTCCGACCAGTTTTATTGTGAGGTAAGTAGACGATGGCAGCAAATCAGAACAAGCACGAAAGACCCAAAAGAAGGATATTCTATCCGGTATACTTCTATCTTGTTATGATCTCAGCGGTATTGATTGCTCTGCTGATGCAGGATGTTTGGATGATTATGGAAGATTACGAGGCAAGTATGCCCAAATATGTGGCACAGGATGCCGAGAAGATATTTACTTCTCGCGATTTTGAGACCATCTATGAATACGATGATCTTTCTTTGTGCCAACAGGAGAGCAAGGAAGCATATGTAAGATATATGCAGGATATTACCGCAGGTTATGAGATCACCTGCGAAGAGAAGTTCTCCGCCAATGCAGATGAAAAGGTATATCAGGTAAAGTATGGCAATCATAAGCTGGCAACCTATACATTGGGCAAGAGTGGTCAAACGAGCAAGTATGGAAATGATTTGTGGATGCTTAAAAGCATTAACACCTCGGTCATTGTTCCGCAGGAATATCAGATCCTGGTGCCCGAGACTTCCACTGTATATGCGGACGGAGTGCGGCTCGGTTCGGAGAACATCGTAGAGCGTGATCTGGAACTGTCACAGGAATATCTGCCGGAGGGATATGAGCCGACGCTTTGGCAGGTTTATTCGGTGGAGCGCTGCTTTTCTATGCCTAAGTTTGAGGTAAACGACAGCAAAGGACGCGGTCAGAAGGTTATTCCGGGCGAGCAAAATCAGATGACTGTAACCGTCAATTACGACGATGAACAGATGCGCGAGCAGGTGGAAGAGAGAGTATTTTATGTGGCTCAAACCTTTGCGATGTTTACTTCGGATGACTGCCCGACAAGACAGGCAAGAAAATGCACCGTAGAGAACAGCAAAGCGCGCAAATATATTAACTCGTTCGACGGCGGATGGTTCACAAATCATCGCAACTTCCACTTTGAGAATATGAGCAGTGAGCGATATGTGCAGTATGAGGACGGCACATTCTCCTGTGATATATACTTTGATTATATAATTGAGTATAAAAATGGCGTTACTCAAACCTATCCGACCGCATATACCTTCTTCTTCGAGAAGGTAGGCGATGAATGGATGCTTTTTGACTTTGCCATGATAGAGTATAAAGCGTGATCGGATAAGGCTATAGATAAGACCATATAGGTATCGGAGGAATATGTATGATGATTACCCGTGAAGAGGCGCTGCAGTTGCTGAATGCACCCGAGCGCCTTGCAAACCTCAAAAAAATGGTCGCTCAGAGCGAAAAGCCTGTGCAGGGCAACGATGTGAATAATCACATCCACACCACCTATTCTTTTTCTCCCTATTCGCCCACAGCGGCGGTATGGTTTGCGCGCGAAGCCGGACTGTGCACTTGCGGTCTGATGGATCACGATTCCATCGGCGGCGCGGAGGAATTCCTTGCTGCAGCGGATGTTGTAAATCTGGGCGCAACCATTGGCATTGAGTGTCGCGTCAGCTTTGCAGATACGCCTTTTGCAGGTCGCCGCATCAATAATCCCGATCAGAATTCGGTGGCGTATATGGCGCTGCACGGCGTACCGCATAATAAGACTGAGGAAGTCAACGCTTTCTTTGCGCCCTATCGCGCACACCGCAACGAGCGCAACCGCAAAATGGTTGCTGCAGTCAACGGACTGATGGGGCAGTATGGTATCGAGATGGACTTTGAGCGCGATGTGCTGCCGTTGTCCAATGCTGCTAAGGGCGGCTCCGTGACTGAGCGTCATCTCTCCAGCGCACTTGCATATAAGATGCTGGAGAAGATCGGTTCAGGCGAAAAGCTGGTAGCTTTTATCAAGGATATCATGAAGCTGCCGCTGAGCAAGAAGATCGAAGGTTATCTGCTGGATGAGAGCAATCCTCATGCCATGTATGACTTGCTGGGCTGGATCAAGTCGGAGCTGATCGCAAAGTTCTACATCCCTGCAACCGAGGAATGCCCTGATGTACGCGATGTTCTGGCGCTTTCCGAGCGTGTAGGCGCGATTTCCGCATATGCTTATCTGGGCGATGTAGGTGACAGCGTGACCGGTGACAAGCGTGCTCAGAAGTTTGAGGACGATTATCTCGATGAGTTGGTGCCCTACCTCAAGCAGCTGGGCTTTCGTGCCATCACTTATATGCCGTCGCGCAACACTAAGGCACAGCTCAACCGCCTGCGCGCGCTGTGCGAAAGGTATGGATTTTTCCAGATCAGCGGCGAGGATATCAACTCTCCCCGTCAGTCCTTTGTGTGTGAGGCTCAGAGAGATCCGGCGTTTGCCAATCTGCTGAGCGCAACGTGGGCGCTGATCGCTCATGAGTGGCGCGCCACTGAGGATCCTGCAAAGGGACTGTTCTCCGCCGAGAGCATTGCCGTATGGAGTGATCTGAACGAGCGTATAAAGGCGTTTGAAGCGTTTGGACGCGCTATGATGAAGTAACTCAGAGAAAATGAAATCAGCCGTTTCGAATTGCGGAACGGCTGATTTTTTATGGAAGGAGAAAGCATATG
>CAZYQB010000185.1:0-4841 GCA_964649595.1 uncultured Oscillospiraceae bacterium
GCAAGGCGGAAGATGGACTGAGGATCATTCAGATTTCTGATCTGCACGCGGTTCATTATGAGCAGCTGGTCAACCGGGTACAGAAGCTGGATCCGGATCTGATCGTGCTCACCGGCGATATCGTTGATTGGCAAACCGATGATTTTACGCAGACGGTGACGACCTGCGGTCAGCTGGCAGAGATCGCTCCGACCTATTACATATACGGCAATCACGAAAGGCTCCGCCAGTTCGGATCATACTTGCTCAAGGCAGATGTCGAGGCACTGGCTGTAAAGTACCTTGCTGAAGAAGATGGAAATGTTTTCAGGATGGTCTCCGATCCGCTTCGCGAAGAGATGGAAGCGGCAGGAGTGCAGGTACTTATGAATGAGCAGACCACCCTTCAGGTCGGAAATCTCACTGTGGATTTGTACGGTGTGCTCACCACGTCCACTGAAGGGTTTTATGAGTATGCGGAGGATAGCTTTTACCAGTACGCTTATCAGAATAACGATCATTTCAAGCTGATGCTTGTGCATGAACCCTATCTGATCGATCTGATACAAGGAGAGAACTGGGGAGATCTGATCCTCAGTGGTCATACACATGGCGGCATTGCGAGACTTCCGTATTTCGGTGGTCTGTATGAAGAGATGTATGGATTTTTACCGGAATTCTTAAACAACGGGAAGATTCTGGGTAAGTACATGGTGGGGGACATACCGATGATTATCAGCAGCGGTTTGTCCAATCTGGATATCTGGCGCATCAATAACCAGCCGGAGTTGGTTGTTGTAGATATAAATCGTTACTGAATAGAAAACTCAATCAAATAGAGTAAGAGGTGAAAGAGATGGTCAAACCATCCGTGATTCTGATCGGTGTGGTTCTTTTGATTGCATTGGTCGCGCTTTTGAGGATTTTCCGTCTGGGATACTCGTTCAGGTTTTCTAGTCTGCGTAAAGCGCTTGCTTCTGTCGGCAAAATGCATTTCGTTCTGTTGATTCTTGCGACGCTCTTTGGCTGTGCGATGTTCGTTCTTTATTTCGACGAGATGCAGATGAACTCTTCTGCCGTCGTATCGCTCAATTTCGCTGAAGCGTCCAACGGTCAGGATTTTGACGGCACGCGCTACAATATGTCCGAGATCATCAGCGAAGATGTGCTTGAACGCGCGATCAAAGACGGTGGCTTTGAAAATGTAACTGCGCAACAGCTTGCCGACTGCTTGAGCGTGACGCCGAAGGCTCAGGGTGATTCCTACAACGAGGAAGGATATCATATTGCCACCGAATTCATAGTTCAATTCACGATGGATGAGAATACTCGCCATCTGAACGCGAAAAGCGTGGTGCAGATGGTCGCTCAGGCGTATAAGAGCCTGTATATCGAGCGCTTTGTATCGACGTTTGATGTACTGATGCTCGATAAAGAGGTCGCTTTTGAGGAGATGGAGTATCTGGACGCTGTGAAGTATCTGGATAAGGAATGCTCTAAGCTCGAGTATTACATGACGGCGATGGACGATGAAAACTCCAGCTTCCGCGATTCCAACGGCAATACCTTTTCTGGTCTTGCGCTAAGAATCGACCTGTTGGAAGATGTTCAGATCGCAGAGAACCTCTATGCCTATATCATTCAAAAAGGCATCGCCAAAGATGCTGATGCGTATGTTGGGCGTCTTGAGTATGCCAATGCGTTGCTCGATTACGATAGGCAGCGTGCCTTGACCTCCTACAATATCTGCAACGCTGCGATTGCCAAGTACGACGAGCGTATGAGCCGTGTTGTTCTCGTTCCTACCTGGGATAGCGATGGCGAGTTCTACATGGGGCGCACGAAGATCGGCACGGATACGCTGGTTATCAAGGCGTACAACTACAGCCTTAACGCGGCGACCATCCAGAAGGAGATGGAGACGAACGACGGCGAAATCAAGGCAATGAGTGGCGGTACTGAGCGTTACGGTGCGGAGGCTCTGAATATGATCCTCCAGATCTATGACACGTTGAACCAGTATGCAGAGGATGCCTTGGTACTGGTTCAGGAGTATTCTGAGACGCAAATGAACCAGTGCATCAGCATCTCCGTTTCGGAGCTGTCCTTCGTGAGTTCCGCTGTACGCAGCGCGGTTATGGCAGTTGTTTTCTACGGTATGCTTGTTCTGGTGCTGGTTGCCCTCAAGGGCAAGAAGAAACTGGCAGCGGAAAATGCTGACCGTTTCGTTCAGTAATCTTAGAGAAAGATATGAGGGATTGTGATTTATGAAAGCATTCAATCTGCCTCGCTATTTCAAAAGATGGATGCCGTTGATTCTCGTTGTCTGCATTGCCGTCACGGGTCTGACGTTCTTCACCCTGTCCAGATCCCAGAAATATGAGGCATCGGCAGTTATCGAGTATACTTCGGTTGATGCACAGCTCGGCATTACGCCGTCCGGCGATCCGTTGGACGTCAACGAGCTGAAGTCCGCTTCTGTGATCGCCAAGGTAATCAATCGAATGGGTCTGGAAGGATCGTATTCTGCGGACGATCTGATCTCAGGCATCAGCATTTATCCGGTCGTCGACGAGGAAGAGGAAGCGACTAAGGAAGCCATGCGTGATCTGGGCGAGGAATATGTCAGCGAACCCATCCGCTATGTCATCACCTTTACGGATAAGGATCAGTTTTTTGCCCGCAAGGTGCTTGATGAGGTGCTTGACGTCTACTTTGCTGAGTACAGCGAGAAGTATGTCAATCGTTCCACCATTTCCAATCGTCTGAATAAGATATACAACGACAATTACGACTACATTGAGATCATGGAGCTGATCGAGAGCGACGTTGAGTCTGCCATCGACGTGCTCTACGGCAGACTGGAGAGCGCGCCGTACTTCCGTTCTACGAATACCGGTCTGTCCTTCCAGGATTTGATTTATGAGTTTGAATATCTGATGGACGTTCATGCAATGGAGATATTCTCTGAGATCTACGGCTATCAGATTACTCGAGATAAGGATGTTCTCTTCGCTAAGTACCAGTCTCGAATCGATGCCAATAACATCGTTCAGACGGTAGAGCAGAGCCATCTTAGCGATGTGGAGAATTTGATCGATGCCTATGCTCAGAATATGATCGATTCCGGTAATGTGGACTTTACCTATGAGTATATTCTCGACGAGGTATACAGTCCGGAACATCAAAACAGCAATGGCGATGTTCTTGGCACGGGCGAACAGATGGTGACTTACGACAAGCTGATCGAAGCCTGGCGCGATCACAGCCAGGAGGAAGATCATGCGGCGATCGATACGGCTTACTGCAACTGGGTCATCAAGTCCTTCATGGATTGCAAGACCGGCTGCAATGGAAGCTGCAAGCAGAGCAGCAAGACCTGCTCCGCACTTAACGATCCGAAGTATGCGGAGGTTGAAGCGCGTGTCAACACGCAGATCTGCCAGTTGGTCGACGATCTGAATGATCTCTACACGCTTTCTGCTGAAACCAATGCTGAATACAACGAGTATCTCGGTGCGACCAATATCGCGGTGTTGTCCTCCGTTTCCGTTCAGGCAAACGTGAATGTCAGGATATATACGATGATCGTAGCTGTGCTGATGCTGATCGTTGGCTGCGGCATGACAGTGCTGCTGGGGCGTATGGACGATATTCTGTCCTATATGTTCCATACCGATCATATGACCGGCTTTGGAAATCGCGCGGCTGTTGATAGCTATCTTAAGCGATATGAGAATAAGATCCTCAATGACGATACGGTCTGCATGATGGTGACTATCAAGAATCAGCAGCAGATCAATCAGGAACTCGGTCGCAAGGAAGGCGATGCTCTGCTGACCTATGTCAGTGAAGTACTCAAGGAAGTCTTTAGCGGATATAAGGCGGAGTTCTTCTACAATGGCAATGCGTGCTTCATCGTATTCTGTTCTCAGATGAGCGCTGAGGAAATGCAGAATTGTACCAGAAGAGTCAATCTACTGCTCGACAGGCGTGATGTGGTCATGGAGACTGCTGTCGAATACGAGATCGGTGCTTCGGAAAGCAAGCAGCAGAATGCACGCCGCATTCGTGAGTTGCTGAGCAAGGCGTATGAGGTCCGTTATTCCTACGTTGCTTCTACGCGGACACAGGAGTCGGTCGAGGTGTAGGCTGAAGCCGTCGCAGAAGAAAAGACCGCGCGGGCACGCGCAGTAAATATGTTCAGGGAGGTATTCCGCCGGTTCAAAGCGGAATACCTCCTCAAGAGTTATCCTGTTTTGTTTGTATAGTCGGCATTTTGCCGGATCAGACGATAATAACTTGTCCGAGCGAAGGATGATGCGCTGAGATGCGTGTTTCCAACTGCTTTCGGGATCCTCAGAATATCTTGAGCAGCGTCGGCAAAGCGCTGTCGCTGCTTTTCGTTTATTGGAGATGATGCGGAATGCGCAATGAGTTACCACAGCGAATTGCGGGGATTTATTTCGTCACACTCGGCACACTGATGTACTATTTTCTCGAGGAAGGTATTTATCTTCCTATGTTCATCTCTTACCGTCAGCTGTTTGCCATAATAATTGCCGTTTCCGGCTTCGTGTGTTTTTTGGTCAAGCCTAAAATTGCGGCTGGTTTTGTGGCGTGCAGACAGGCGTTTGTGCTCAGCGTGCCGCTGCTCGTATCGTTTTGCTTTACGCTGTTGATATGGGTCGTCAATAGGGTAGACGTTTCGCAGATTACGAGAAGCTTGTCCATTTATGTCATGTACTCGTATCAGATTGCAGCGGCGTTTGCAGCAGCAACATTTTTGTATATATTCGGAGAGAAAGGTATCTGGTACAACCTTCTGGCGATGCTGCTGGCTAATCTCCTGATGATTGGTC
>CAZYQB010000186.1:0-4812 GCA_964649595.1 uncultured Oscillospiraceae bacterium
AATCGCCTGATACTGCGCCTGCGCGATATGCTTTGCCGCAACGCCTGCCGCATCGGATGCGGCAATCACTTCATCGGTCAGTTCTTCCAGACTCTTTTCGGAGGTGTCTGCGATGGTGGCGACGTTCGCCATCTCGTCCTCAAGAGCCACCCAGCCGCCGACTGCTGCGGTAATTGTACCGCTTGCCGCCAGAGCCGCCACCTTGTACATCTTATCGCCGCAGTTTTCCATCACCTGTCCGAAGTCCTTTGCCGACACACCCACCGCATCGAGCTTGCCTTTGAGCTGCGCAAAGCGGTTCTCGCTCTGGTCAACCTGCTTATTAACCTTTTCAAGCGTGCTTTTCGTGCGTTCAAGCTGTGCATTGGCGTTATTGACTTCTATTTTCAGTTCTTGCGCCGCTTCGCTCATTTCCCCCTGCTCATTGGCAACACGATCATACTCCTTACGCACCAGTTCCAGCTTTTTCTGCTGCGCTTCAAAGCGGTCTGTAAGCAGCTTCTGTTTGCCGATCAGCGCAGTTACGCTGCCGGAGTTTTTACTGTATCGGGCATCGAGCAGCGCAAATTCACTATCCAGCACTTTCAGCGCAACATCAGTTGATTTCAGCGTTTTCTGATACTGTTCAAAAGCACTCTCACTCTGGTCAACCTGTTCGGTCACTTCCTCAACCTGCTGGGCAGCTTCTTCCATTCGGCTGTTGGTTTCTTGAATCTGCCTGCCGACTTCTTCCATTGCGCGAGACGTCCTTTCAAACTGTGCAGAAGCATAGTTGTACTCACGCTGAAGCTTTCGCGCCGCCTCGCTGCCTTCGCCCTGTTCCTTGGCAACGCGCTCATATTCTGTGCGTACCAGCTCCAGCTTCTTTTTCTGCACGTCAAGGCGATTGGCAAGCTGAGCTTCCTTGGCGATCAGCGCGTCCATGCTGTCCGAGTTCTTGCCGTATCGCGCATTGAGTACGGCAACTTCACTGTCCAGACCTTTAAGCACCGAATTGATCTCCTGCAGGGACTTCTTATAAGCCTTCTCGCCGCCGATCTCAAGCACTGTTCTGATCGTATTGTCCGCCACCTAATCCTCCACCTCGCCTTCGTCGGGCACGTCTGCCCAGTCGTTTTTCATTGCCTGTCCGCCGATCACCTGCGCCCATGCAAATAATTCAGCAGGAGACGTTTTCCAGAATCCCGCCAAGTCAGATCCACCCGTGAGCCGACGATACAGCAGCATCATATCAGCCCACGGGTAGTTCAGTTTTTTTCGGCTTTGTCCGTTTCTGTGTTTTCCTCGGTCGATCCGAACATCGCCAGCAGACCGTCGGATACCGTTTCCGTCCACCAATCCTCATCCATCTTCGGGAAGATCTCTTTTGCAAACAGCTGCCAGCTGATTTTCTCCCCTGCACTCTTGAGTGCGCCGTAAGCCAGTGCCATAATCGCTCCAACCTGACCGGCAACCGCTCGGCTGATGATTGCATTTGCACTCACCACCGCACCACCAATGCCCTCATACGCCTGCTCCGCCGCTGCCATCATCATGTGGTCGAAATCCATGTTGCGCGGCTTGCCGCCGATGTCCATGGTGATTCTTTTGGGTTTAATCATATCGTCTCTCCTCTTATCGTGCTCGCCTCACGGCGGCTGGGTTTATCGTGCTTGTTACACGGACTAAAAATCAGGATATGCAAAAGCCGCACCCATTCGAGTGCGGCTCACTGTCCGATAAATTTATTCCATAGCTCCCGTAAAGGTCGCCATACCGTAAACTGTTTCCTCTGTCTGTTCATCCATGATCTGGTCAAGCGTAAACACGGGCATCTGGGCAACAGCCGAATAGCCGTCATATACGCCGCGCATAATCACCTGCTTGCCGACGAAGTTTTCAAAATGATTCTCCGGCACGACAATCGGCGCAATGTGCATCGATACCATCCACTCGTTGCCTTCATCGTCCTGAAGATAGCCCATGATAACGCCCAGATTTTCGATTTCTTCATCATCGAGCATCAGCAGCTCGGTATGGGTAAGCGTCCCTGTGACACAGATGCGTGTGCCGCCCAGACCGTTCTGAGAAGCATTGGAATTGTATTTTTCAAATTCCGCTTCTTCAAATCCCTCTTTGAATACCTCTGTCTTGTCCTTCTGCACAGCAGCATACACAATCTCGATTTCTCCACCCTTTTCAAATTCCTCCAGCGAAGCAACCGTCCATACCTGCCTGTCAACTTCCTCCTGATTCCTGTACACCCACATGGTATGCAGGTAGTATCCGTCATTGTGCGTAACAACCCTGAACACTTCTCGCAGCTTGTCGGCATCAGTTTCATGAGGAACGATCACGCGATATGCAATACATTCCTGAAAATCACGAACGTATTTCTGGCTGTTTCCAGCAACTTTGTACTCCACATCCGTAGACGGTGCCGAACTGCATGAGCATAGAAAAATTGCCGTGCCGAGAATAACCATCATCAGCGCCAATCGCAGCAGACACCCTCCACCCGTTGCCATTCGCATTGCCTTGTTTTTCCGTCCACTGCGAGTTGTCGGGATTCCCGTTGCCTTTGCGATACTCCGCTTGATCTTCGTCTTGGGAGACATTCTTCGAGCCATAATCTTCCACCTCCACCATGTGATAGTTATATACTACCACACGGCGAAAGCGAAATCAATTATGAATTAGGATGCCGCCTTCTGCGGCAGCACGCTTGCAAAGAACGCCGTCTTCTCTGCCTCATTCTTGCAAACCTTGCGGCGGCGCAGCTTGCGCGTTTCGGGCGAAGGCATACAGCCGAAGTTGAAGGAATCGGCGGGCGTGTTCTCGTTCTCAGTTGCGGTTTCATAGGACTCATCCGCCTGAGAAGCGGTGGCGTAGTAGAACCATGTGCACAGGAACGAACCATCCGTTCTCGGCGCCGCCCAGCCGACCGCTACGGGAGCCGCCACATCGTCCGGACCTTCCTCATAATCGCCTGCCGCAGCCGTTGCCGCCGTCTCGCCCATGAACAGCTTCATCTGCTCCTCAAGCGGTACGCTTCTGCTCGAATAGTTGACCGTCGCACCGGTGATGCGGCGCTTGTCACGAATCATTACATCACTCTCGTACACCTTGTTCTCGCCCGAGGTGTACGTTACGCCGACCGATGCCGTGCCGCCCAGCACATAGGGCGTGCCATAGGTCAGCTTGCCATCTTCGCCCACGGTGATGTGCGCTACATAAAAATCGTCCACACCGCAGCGATAAGCCGTACTTTTTGCCATTCAAGATCACTCCTGTTTCTTAATTAGATTTTACTACTTACTACCACACATAAACCTTGTTCGCGCTCAGTTCATCTCGGTAGCAGTCCCCGTCGAGCACCTGCGCGCCCAGTCTTGCCGACCAGCCGCTTTCCTGCAACGCCACCTTGACCTTCCACACCAGATTTGCCGTATATTCGCGCTGGTAGATATACACCTGCGCTCTGACGCGCGTCATGATCGGCACGTTGCTCTCGCAGATCGGATCCTCGCCCGAAATGCGATACACGATTGACGCCGTTTCGCAGGCACCGTTGAGCACCACATGATTTGCCTCTGCAATCGGAGAGAGCAGATCAAGCAGCTCATTTTCCGCCATTTCGATGGTATTCATCCAGCATCTTCCCCCACAGTTCATTGACTTCCTTTTCGCTCTCCGAGCGTCCTTCCGCCATGAAGCCGCGCGCCGGAACGCCTCTTGCGCCGTACTCGGTCACGAAGCCGATGGCAGCATTGCGTGCAGGCTTCTTGTGCCATTCATCGGTGCGCACCCCCTGCGGATAGACCTCAATGCGTGAGCCGTCCGCATCTGTTCGCACCGATCCGGCTTTGATGCTTTCTCTGAGCGCACCCGTGCGGCGTATTCCGCGCTTGAGATTAGTGCGCGGCGTATATGATTTGATCTTCGATTCTGCCGCATCGGAGGTCGCACGCACCACCACTTCTGCGCCCTCTCTGAGCATCTTTCGAATCAGCTTGGGCATCCCTGCCGCAGTGCGCTCGTTGTCTTTCATCTGAAGCTGCACGCCGTGAATCGCAACTTTAGCCATAATTATTATCGTGCTCGCCGCACGGGCCCGCCTCACGGCGACTGGGTTTATTAAGCTGTACGTCGTAGATTGCAACCTTAGCCATACATACCACGCTCCGTTTTTTTTGAACAGGTCAGCTCCACTCGGTCAATTCCCTTGCGGTAGCTGCGGATCACGGGATATTCCCTGCCGTCAAACTCCACCAGCAGCTCTCCCCGGTACTCATGCGCCCAGATGTCGAACTTCACTTCCAGCTCAATTCCCGCCTGCGTAGAAGCATAAAACTCGCTTTGCCCAACAGAAAAGACACGCGCATACACATCGCGTGCCTTTTCTCTCATAGGCTGACGGATCATGTTGCCGCGCTCGACTCTCTCATCGGTGGGAATCAGCCGAATCTTACTCTCCGTCATAATAGGTACTCCTTCTCAGCTCGTCCGCAATCCCGATCAGCGCGTCCGCATACACCGACGCTGTTTCGGGATCGGGCGAGAAATGCGCTCGGCAATACGTTTTAATGTAATGTTCTGCTTTCAGACTCAGCCGCGCCGCTTCGCTCACGCCGATGCGCTCCAGCTCCTCCTGTGCTTCGGCGATCAAGTCTTTGATTTCTTCATCAAAGTCCGATCCCGACAGGCGCAGAGCCATCTTTACCTTATCGAGCAGCTTTCGCGCCATGGCTTACGCGCCCTTCTTGACGCGCACAAAGCCGCGGTATACGGTGACGTTGCCGCCCACCATAACTTCGCCCAGAATTGCCAGCA
>CAZYQB010000187.1:0-478 GCA_964649595.1 uncultured Oscillospiraceae bacterium
CCTGCGGTATATAACCGCGCCGAATAAGCGCCATATACAGATTGTGCGCCGTTATGTCGCGAGAGGTCAGTAGATCGAGTGCCGTCTCATAGGCAGGCTTTGCTTGAAGCATACTCAGCCGATCAATATATTGCTCACGGTCGATTTCATCGCCCTCATGTAGAGGCATTAAAGCAAAATACTTTTTTCTCAGACGGAGAAATTCCGAGTCGTCCACATAAACAACGACGTCCGTTCGGTTTTCTTCGATGCCGGTCACAGTAAAAATTTCCATGCGGAAAAACACCTCTTTCGGGAAAGCTAATATCGATTCGATCATGAAGGAGGGAATCAATCATGTCCGTGAATACTTCTATGGCGATTCAGTCCAAGACCTTGACCATCTTGGAAGAACAGATGAACATGGAGCTTGCCGCTTACAAGAAGGCAGCGCACTATGCGCAGACCTTTGGGTATAGGTGTAGAATTGTCATCGGCT
>CAZYQB010000187.1:488-4799 GCA_964649595.1 uncultured Oscillospiraceae bacterium
CTATGCGCAGACCTTTGAGGAGCCTGCGCTCAAAACTCTTGCGTCCACCGTAGCGACGCACCACAAGACACGCTTTGATAAGCTGTCGAGCTATCTGAGCAGTCATGCCAAGTAAGAAATAAGGAGGAAAACAGTCATGCAGAGCAATTCGTGTGTATGTGAACAGGTAAAGCTCAGCGATCAGGACCGCCTGACTGATATGCTTTCTCAGGAAAAGCAGCTCATCGGCACCTATTCCACCTTTATTCCCGAAGCCTCCTGTCCGAACCTGCGGCAGGTGCTTGAGGACAACTTTACCGACTGCGTGAAGGATCAGTACAAGGTATTCGACTACATGAATCAGCGCGGCTGGTATCAGGTAAAGACTGCCACACCTCAGGAAATAACCGATGCGGTAAACAAATGCAATACGCTCAAGCAACAGATCAAATAGTGCGCCGTTATGCGGCGCAGTGATGTGTGCCTGACGGTAAATGTGAAGCGCGGCTGCAGCGCATGAAGTGTTTGCCCGCGGTGGACGATTTTAGGTACTGTTCACCCAGTCAAGAAAGTGATAGAAAAACAGAGGACTTTTGAAAGCTGAGAAATCCGCCCGATGTCAACGGCTCCCGGCAGGGAAACGCTGATGTCGGGCGGATTGTTTTTATGAGAAATAGATTCAAATCGTAGCGCGAAGCGAACGCATTACCTTGAAGGCTTTGCTGCCGACTTAACGCGGCTTCAGCATACTTTGCTTGAGCATCCAGAGGGATTCGGAAAGGTCAACCTTGTAGCGATGGGGATTGAGTACGCGCTTATACTGATCCCAGAAGGAGTACATCTCCTGCTTGCAGTAAGCACGGATCTCGCTCAGTGCAGGGCATGTATAGACCAGCTCGCCGTTTTTAAAGATCGGAACGTGCAGCTCTCGCAGTGAGTATTCGGTCAGCGTCATGGTCTTCCATGTATCGATGGGGTCAAATAGCTCGAGAGGTTTGGTCTGGTCGAACTGATCGCTTTCCAGTGCGATGATGTCGGCAACTGCCATGTGATCCTTGTCGTATACGCGCAGCAGCTTTTTGATGCCCGGATTGGTGACCTTTGCCGGGTTTTCGGAAACCTTGATCTTGCTGATGACGCGTCCGTCAATGATCTCTGCGCTCAACTTGTATACACCGCCGAGAGCCGGGCAGTCGGAGCTGGTAATCAGCTTGGTGCCTACGCCCCACGAGTCGATGCGTGCGCCCTGCAGCTTCAGATCGCGGATCAGATATTCGTCCAGATCGCCGGAAACACAGATCTTCACGTTGGGGAAGCCGGCTTCGTCCAGCATACGGCGCGATTCACGGCTAAGATATGCAAGGTCGCCGGAATCTAAGCGGATGCCCTTGGGTTCATAGCCCTTGGCGCGCAGTTCTTTGAATACGGTGATGGCATTCGGGATGCCGCTTTTAAGCACATTATAGGTATCTACCAGCAGCAGGCAGGCGTTGGGGAAGCAATTGGCATAAGCGCGGAAGGCGGACAGTTCATCCGGGAAGCTCATGACCCAGCTGTGCGCATGGGTGCCGCTGATCGGAATGCCGAACATGGAGCCGGTCATGACATTGCTGGTAGAATCGCAGCCGCCGATGACCGCAGCGCGTGCGCCGTAGATGCCTGCGTCGGGACCCTGTGCGCGGCGCAGACCGAATTCCATAACCACGTCGCCGTGGGCAGCGTTGGCAACGCGGCTTGCTTTGGTGGCGATCATGGTCTGGTGATTGATGATGTTCAGAAGAGCAGTTTCAATGAGCTGTGCCTCAAAGATGGGGGCGGTGACGCGGATCAGCGGCTCGCCGGAGAAAACGACCGTGCCCTCGGGAACTGCCTGAATGTCGCCGGTAAAGCGGAAAGAACGCAGCATATCGAGGAAGCCTTCGTCAAAGAGATTGAGCGAGCGCAGATAAGCAAGGTCGTCCTCGGTGAAGTGCAGATTCTGAATGTATTCGATCAGCTGCTCCAGACCGGCAAAGACCGCATACTGCGTTACGTCTGAATGCTGACGGTAGAACATATCGAATACTGCGACATTATTGCGCATATCGCATTTGTAGTACCCGTACATCATCGTCAGCTGATACAGGTCAGTCATCATGGAAAGGTTACGCATTGGACTCACAGCTTTCTACTTTTGTTTTTTCGGTATATGAACACGCTGAGCGCAAGCAGCAGCAGCGCGTGAACCGCCTGAAGGAGAGTTGGAAGATACATAAGCGATAGGGGAACCGATACGGATAGAATCGAAAGGAACACGGCTTCGATGAGGGGTTTTTCTCCTTGTTTGAATACACGGACAAGGAATACAACGGCGCAGACGATGAGCATGACTGCGCTGATGAGCTGGGAGATACGGATACTGCCCATATACAGGCTGTCGGTACGCATCCCCTCAACCACCATGCGCTCTGCCGAGTAGGCGAGCACATACCAGATGAATACATCGCCCCGGCGGCGGAACAGATTCTTCTTTTCACACAGCAGCAGTGCCGCAGCGACGGCGAGGCACCATGTCGATTCATAGAAGAAGGTAGCGTAGTGCCACTGATATCCTTGCACGGCAGGCACATAAACGTATACGCTCAGAGGAAAGAATTGCAGGGCGGGATTTTCAACCAGTGCACCGTAGGCTTCTTGGTTGATGAAGTTGCCCCATCTGCCGATTCCCTGCGCCAGCACGAGTGCAGGCGCGCATAGATCAGCAAGCGTCCAGAAAGAGATCTTTTTGCGTCTGCAGAAGAAAATGCCTACGATGATGCTGCCGATGATGCCTCCGTAGATTGCCATGCCGCCGCTGCGGATGTGCAGGATCTCGATGGGATTGGCAGCGTAGTCCTCCCATGAGAAGGCAACATAGTACAGCCGCGCACAAATGAGCGCTATGGGAAGGGCAATGAGCAGAAAGTCGAGTACGGTATCGCGCTTCAAACCGTAGCTTTTTTCGCGTGCAGATGCGATCAGGAAGCCGAGCACCGCGCCGAGCGCGATGAGTATGCCGTACCAGCGTACAGGCAGACCGAACAGTTCAAATGCAGTGGGATCGATCAAATGATAATTTGGGGACATTTCATAAAACCTCCAATTGACTTTATTATATCCACGCTTGAGCGTAATGTCAACGCTGCGAAAACAAAAATAAAGTAAAGGCAATGGTAAAGTCATGAGTAAAGTTATGAGTAAAGATCGTTTTCTTGATTTAAGCAAAACCTGTTCATGCTCTTTTCAAATATGTATTCCAGTGAACAAAAAGCACTAACTTGTTAACGGATGGATTAAGTATGCACATTTTTTGTGAAATGCTTGCATCTTCACAAAACGAGCGATATAATGAAATATAAATGATATTATGTTTTAGAAGGGAAAGAGTTGGATATGGGAAGACGCCGACCGACAGGCAGGTTTTTTGTGTTCCTGACGCTGTTCATATGCGGTATTGTATATTTTATTACGACTCTTACCACGAGCCAGGGCGGCGAATATGTAAAGGTGGTTTCTGGTTCTGCGGATGATATAAGACGGATGCAGGCGGTCATCATGCGTGATGAAAAAGTTGTCTCTATGGACAGCAACAGCACGATGGTGTTTGTGGCGCAGGAAGGCGAATATGTCGATGCGGGCGACGAGATCGCCTATATTTACTCGGCAGGCTACAGCACCAAGGAAATGGAAAAGCTGGAAACCATTCGCCAGGATATTCGGTCTTATCATACGACGATCCTGAGCAATATTGTTGATACTGAATTGGATCGACTAGATGAAAACGTACATTATCTCGCCCGGCAGATGAAGCTGCTGGTAACAGGACGTTCTGCGGGCAGTTTGCTGAATCTGGAGATTCAGCTTGCCGATGCCATGCTGAATCGGCAGGAATATCTCAGGCAGAATCGCCGAGAAGATACTAAGCTGAACTCACTTTACGAGGAAGAGGAAAAGCGCCAAACCAGCATATCTTCATGGCGCAAGGTAGAAACTGCATCGCAAAGCGGTGTGGTCAGCTTCTATTTGGATGGATACGAACAGTATCTTTCTCCGTCAAATGTTTCAAACCTCACCATCGATGGTGTAAAAGGCGTTCTTAACGGAGCCTCGGTCAGCGGCACTTCGCGTCTGACCACTGATATTTATCGGCTGGTAAACACACAGCAGTGGTATATGCTTCTGCTGTGCTCCGATGACAGCTTTAATCCTGTTACCGGTCAGAACTTCTGGCTCCAGATGGAAGGCTTTGATGATGTTATTTATCAAATGAGCGTTGAGTCGGTTCTCAAATCGGGCAATGAGACATTGTGTCTG
>CAZYQB010000188.1:0-4789 GCA_964649595.1 uncultured Oscillospiraceae bacterium
GACGGCATATTGAGCTACGACGTGATCGCAGCCGTCAAGGCTGACCTGCAGACCCAGTACAAATATGTCTTGCTCGTTGACGCAGGCGACCATATCCAGGGCACCGCTTACGGCTCTATGGATAAGGGCGAGACCATCATCAAGCTGATGAACGCTGCGGGCTATGATCTGGCAACGCTGGGCAATCATGAGTTCGACTACGGCATGGAAGGCTGCATCAACATCCGCGAGTGGGCGGAGTTCCCCTATGTATCGTGCAACTTCTACAACGAGGACAACTATGTCCGCAACGACAACGTACTCGACAGCTACTCCATATTCGTATGCGGCGAGCAGTCCATAGCGCTGATCGGTATCACCACCCCCGAATCCTTTACAAAGTCTACTCCTGCATATTTCCAGGATGAGACCGGTGCCTATATCTACGGCATTGCCGGCGGTGAGGACGGCGCGGCGCTGTATGCCGATGTGCAGGATGCCATCGACGAGGCAAAGGACGCTGGTGCTACTACTGTGATCGCTCTTGGACATCTGGGCGACGATCTTGCCTCTCAGCCCTGGACCAGTGAGGAGACCATCGCCAACGTATCCGGTCTGGATGCTTTCATCGATGGTCACTCCCACAGCACCGTAAAGGGTAAGGAAGTAGCAGGCAAGGACGGCGAAGCAGTTCTGCTGACTCAGACCGGCGAATACTTCGACCGCATCGGCATGATGGTGATCGATGCCGAGACCGGCGATATCACCACCGATTTCATCGAGCTGGTCGAACTGACCGAAACCACCAAGGATGCCGACGGCAAGGAAACTACCACCGTAACCGGCTATGAACTCTCCTCTGCGCTGTACACCGGCACCGAACTGGTCAGCGATGCTGAGGTTGCTGCCATCAAGGATGCATGGATCGCTTCCGTAGACGAGCAGCTGGGCACCGTAATCGGCTCCACCACGCTGACACTTGATAACTATGACGCAGACGGCAAGCGTCTGGTTCGCAGCGTTGAGACCAACACCGGCGACTTCGCCGCAGACGCGCTGTATTGGCTGTTTGACGAAATGGATCTGGATGTTGACGTTGCCATAATGAACGGCGGCGGCGTTCGCAACAAGGCTGTTACCGGGGAGATATCCTACAAGGTCTGCAAGACCATTCATACCTTCGGCAACGTTGCCTGCCTGCAGACTATCACCGGTCAGCAGCTGCTCGATGCCCTTGAGTGGGGCGCACGCGGCGCAGGTACTGAAGAAGTCGGCGGCTTCCTGCAGGTTTCTGGCATCACCTATAAGATCGATACTGCTTATCCTGCCTCCGTTGTGGCAGATGACAAAGGCGTATGGGTCAGCGGTCCGACCGGCGGCTATCGCGTAACCGATGTCAAGGTCTACAACAAGGAGACCGGCGTTTATGAAGATCTTGATCTGACCGCTTCCTACAATCTGGCAGGCTACAACTACACCCTGCGCGATCTGGGCGACGGCTTCGCGATGTTCGACGGCGCCGTAAACGTACTGGACTACGTCATGGAGGACTACATGGTTCTTGCCAACTACGTTCAGGACTTTGAGGGCGGCGTTGTTGATGCAGCTAACTCTCCGCTGCTCGCCAAGTACACCGGCATGAAGCTGGACTACGGTACCGTGAATGGCAGCGGTCGAATTGAAGTTGCTGTTGCCGAATAAGAATGCAGACGGCTCAGTGCCGTAAAGCAAATCCTGTGATCTGATGAATATCCGCTTTCAGATGTCGCTTTTGGATGTCTGGAAGCGGATATTTTTTGACAAAATCGACACAGAAGGGAGAAAAGACGGCATGATAACCATTTATATGGAAAAAGACAAGAGAAAGCACAGAAACCTTCTGCTGCTTGCCGACGAACAGTGGAGCATGATCGAGAAGTATCTGGACAGAGGAACGATGTATGTACTGCAGCAGAATGGTCAGACAGTGGCGCAATGTGTTGTGACGGATGAGGGGGAGGGAATTGTGGAAATCAAAAATATTTCAGTGGATGAAGCACATCAAAAAAGAGGATACGGAAGATGTCTGATTGAATTTGTAGAAAAGCAGTATAGGGATACGCACAGATATATTCAGGTCGGCACAGGTGACAGCCCTCTGACCGTTCCGTTTTATGAAAGGTGCGGCTTTATGCGTTCTCATGTTGTGGAAAACTTTTTTACCGACAATTACGATCATCCGATTGTGGAGGACGGTGTACTGCTGCGGGATATGATATACTTTCGGAAAGGTTTGTGAGTATCGGGTAAATTTGTATTGAAAATTAGAAATAACAATTGCGGCAAATTGATGACTATGCTATAATGAAAATACATTCGTCAATCAGCGAAGCAAGGAAATAAGCAGGGAGGAAGATCGTCGATGGCTGACGACCCATATGCTCATCGTGAACTGTGCCGACACAAATCCCGCCCGTCGTTTTATGCGCAGAAGGATATCATATTCGGTCCATATGGAAGCTGACGGCATATTGTTTCTGCAGGTCATATTTCCCGGATTACGGAGCGATTTGATATACGTCTGACAAGACGAGGAAAAAAGGGGATTGTATTTATGAATGATATCGGTCTGATGCTGCTTCTGCAGCTGATTCTCATTGCGCTTAACGCGGTGTTTGCCTGTGCGGAGATTGCGGTTATATCCATCAACGAAAACAAACTCGAAAAGATGGCGGAGGATGGAAATATAAATGCAATCCGTCTGCAGAAGCTCAAGGGGCAGCCGGCGCGTTTCTTGGCTACCATTCAGGTTGCCATTACGTTGTCAGGTTTTCTGGGCAGTGCATTTGCGGCAGATAATTTTTCTGACCCGCTGGTAACATGGATTATCTCGTTAGGGGTAACCATTCCGCGCAGTACGCTGGATACGGTATCGGTTGTCGCTATTACGCTGATTTTATCTTACTTTACGCTGATTCTGGGCGAACTGGTTCCCAAGCGTGTGGCGATGCGCAAGGCGGAGAATATCGGTCTGGCGCTGGCCGGTCCGGTTTACTGGATTTCAAAGCTCTTTGCGCCGATTGTATCCTTTCTGACTTTTTCAACAAACAGTATTCTGCGCCTGATGCGCATTGATCCCGATGCAGCGGACAACGATGTAAGCGAGGAAGATATCCGCATGATGGTGAAGGCGGGCAACAAAACCGGTGCTATCGACAGCGAAGAAAGTGAGATCATTCAGAATGTATTTGAATTTGATGATCTGACCGCCGGAGAAATTGCTACGCACCGCACTGACATGGTAACGCTGCGGATGGAGGAAAGCGACGAGGAATGGGCGAAGAACATTCGAGAAGGCGATCATTTGATGTTCCCTGTCTGCGGAGAATCGGTGGATGACATCGTAGGCATCCTCAATGCCATGGATTATCTCAAGCTCGATCAGCATGATCGCGAGACAGTTATGGAAAAGGCGGTTTATCCTGCGTATATGGTGCCGGAAACCGTCAAAGCGGACATACTGTTTAGAAATATGAAGCAGACGAGAAACTCCTTCGCGGTGGTTATGGATGAATACGGCGGCGTAGTAGGTATTGTTACGGTAAATGATCTGCTGGAAAAAATTGTAGGCGACATTACAGTGGATGAGGAAGAAGCATCCGCGCCGCCCGAAATTTCGATGATTACCGTTAACGGTGAGGAATGCTGGCGAATCAGCGGCAGCGCGGCGCTGGATGAGGTACAGGAAGCGCTTCATATCACACTGCCCGAAACCGAGTGCGATACCTTCGGCGGCTATGTGTTCGAAGTAATCGGTGCAGTTCCCAATGACGGATGTCAGCTGGAGCTGAATACCTCCGGGCTGAATATTCAGCTTTCGGAAATTGCCGAGCATCAGCTTGTATATGCCATTGTGCGCATACTGTCTGAGGAAAAGAAAACGGAATAATTAGCCAAGAGAGTTCAAGCCCTTGCAGAAGCGATAAAAAGCAGCTCGCAGGGGCTTTTCATATATGGATTTGACAAATGCTCGGAAAGAATAGAAAGCGCGGCGTGTAAAAAATACTTGTAATATCGGGCGTAAAGCGATATAATAAGATATAAGCATATGCAATATGCAAAGCAGAAGAAATGGAGACGATTTCTATGGCTATGAATATTAAGCTGACCGGTGTCAAGGGCTTTGTAGAACAGCGCGAGCTGGATAACATGGCTGCTGTTATGGATACCGTTAACGAAGTGCTGGTTTCTCGCAAGGGCGCAGGCAACGACTTCCTTGGCTGGCTCGATTTGCCGGTAGATTATGACAAGGAAGAGTTCGCGCGCGTACAGGCTGCTGCAAAAAAGATCCAGTCAGACAGTGATGTGCTGGTCGTCATCGGCATCGGCGGCTCCTATCTGGGCGCCCGCGCTGCCATCGAGTTCTGTAAGGGGCAGATGTATAACGGCATCCGCGAGGAAAACATTCCCGAGATCTATTTCGTGGGCAGCAACATCTCCTCCTCTTATCTCAATGACGTTGTAAAGATCATCGGTAAGCGTGACTTCTCCGTCAATATCATCTCCAAGTCCGGCACTACCACCGAGCCTGCAATTGCTTTCCGCATCTTCAAGAAGCTGCTGGAAGAAAAGTACGGTAAGGAAGGCGCAAAGAGCCGCATCTATGCCACTACCGATAAGGCACGCGGCGCGTTGAAGGCACTCGCTATCGCTGAAGGCTATGAGACCTTCGTTGTACCGGATGACGTTGGCGGACGCTTTTCCGTGCTGACTGCTGTGGGTCTGCTGCCCATGGCCGTTGCGGGCATTGATATCGACGCGATGATGAAGG
>CAZYQB010000189.1:0-933 GCA_964649595.1 uncultured Oscillospiraceae bacterium
AGCAGTATTCAAACGGTACTGTCTATCTACATCGAGACGTATCTCTACGGTGTCGTGCCATATGAAATGTCAAACAGCTTTCCGATAGAAGCGCTCAAGGCGCAGACCATTGCTGCACGAACCTATGCCATGCGTGCCAAGCGCAGCAGCGGCAGCTACGATGTGACGGACAATACATCCAGTCAGGTGTTCAAGGGCTATAACTCCTCCTATGCCAATGCGATTGCCGCAGTAGACGGTACGCGTGGTGTGGTGTTGATGTCTGGAAGCGCCTATGCACAGTGCTACTATACTGCCAGCAATGGCGGACAGACCGAATCTACCGAGAATGCGTGGGGCAGCAGCAATATTTCCTATCTGACGGTAAAGGATGATCCGTATGATCGGGAAAATCCGAACAGCATCGTAAAATCCTATGCAATACCGAAAAATCCACAGAAAAAAGCAATTAATTCCAAATTAGAAGAGGCGTTGATCGCAGCTGCAGCCGATCAGCTTGAAAGCAAAGGGCTTAGTTCCAAAGCTGCGGATGTGGTGATCCAGGAGATCATTTCGGTGGAGCCTCATACACCTAAGTATGCCACACCCAGCCGCGCTTATACCAAGCTGCACTTTACGATGAAGCTTACCAGTAAATCGACATCCACGAACAATGAGGTCAGCACACAGGTGGAGGTTGATTTGGGAACATATTCTCAGCTTGAGTCGATGCTCAGCCTGTCTATCAATAGTTCGGATAACGAAATTATCTGGATCGAGGAAACAGATGACAGCTTTAAACTGTCCTTTGGGCGATACGGTCATGGCATCGGGTTGAGCCAGCGCGGAGCGCAATGGATGGCGGAAAAATACGCAATGACCTATGAGCAGATTCTCGATTTCTATTATCCGGGTACGAAGCAGACAACACTCTCTCTGAATGAGATCATTTCC
>CAZYQB010000189.1:943-4771 GCA_964649595.1 uncultured Oscillospiraceae bacterium
GAACCTACGCCTACTCGCGTACCGGTAGAAAGTGAAGACGGATATACCACGCTTCAGGAAGGAGACAGCGGAGAGGCAGTCAAGGAGCTGCAGACCCGTCTTAAGGAATTGGGTTACTTCACCGGAACGCCGCTTGGCAATTATAAAACACTGACGGTGACGGCGGTCAAGGCGTATCAGAAAGCGATGGGATTAACGCAGGACGGCATCGCCACACCGGCACTGCAGAAGATGATCTTCTCAAATCAGCAGACCACTTCGGTACCTACCGCAACACCGGTTCCCGAACAGAAGCCTTCTGAAGATGAAACCTATGCCGTGGTATCGCTGAGCAGTTCGTCTTCTTGGCTCAATGTGCGAAAAGGTCCCAGTACTTCTACTGCGATTGCAGGTACACTCAAGCATGGCACAAAGGTTACCGTACTTTCGGTCAACGGTGTGTGGCGTCAGATTACCGACGGGAATCTGACTGGCTATGTCATGGCGAGCTATCTGAAATTCATCGAATCGGAAGCGACGGATACGCCTGAAATCGGGACCGGATACACAACTCTTCAGTATGGGGACAGTGGAGATGCGGTGCTCGCTCTTCAGGAGCAGCTTCAAAAGATGGGCTACTTTACCGGAACGCCGCTGGGCAACTACAAAACGCTCACGGTTGCCGCAGTGGAAGCATATCAGAAGGCAATGGGACTGACAGTGGACGGCATTGCTACGCCGGAGCTTCAGGAAATGATTTTTGCCGGTCAGATGCCAACAGCGACGCCTACGCCTGCTCCGGAAGGTGGAACTTCTACCGCTACGACGGCGACAGTATCTTTGGGCAGCGCTTCTTCCCGACTGAATGTGCGCAGCGAAGCGAGTACTTCTGCAAAGGTAGTAGGCACTCTTAAACACGGCACAGAGGTGACGGTGCTGTCCAGCAGCGATGGCTGGAGCAAAATACAGACCGATACGCTGACGGGCTATGTCAAGAGCAGCTATCTGGTTGCAGCATCCGGTCTGCTGCCGACCGTAAGCCCTGAAGCTACTCCTACACCGGAGGTGACCTCTACGCCCGAAGTAACGGTCGCTCCGAACGGCGGAATCGCAGTGATTAAGCTCAACAGTGCATCGTCCAAACTTAATGTACGAAAAGGTCCCAGTACTTCTACTGCGATTGTAGGCACGCTCAATCACAATACACAGGTTGAGGTGTTGGAAACCAGCGGAGCATGGAGCCGCATTCGCAGCGGTAGCCTGACCGGTTATGTAATGACGAGCTATTTGTCACAGAGTGTTGCTCCCGCGCCCACGTCCAGTCCTACGCAGACGCCTTCAACGAGCACTGCATATCAGACACTTTCTTACGGCGACAGCGGAGAAGCAGTTAAGCGACTGCAGACTCGCTTGAAGGAATTGGGCTATTTTGACGGCGCGCTGGGCGGCAATTATCTGAAGCTGACACGCGCAGCGGTGGAGGCATATCAGCAGGCAAATGGCTGGACGGTAGATGGTATTGCTACGCCGGAACTCCAAAAGGAAATCTTTGAGCAGACCAATACTGCTGCCAATGCTACGGTAAAAGTAGGTGCGGATTCATATTTGAATCTGCGCAAGACTACCAGTTCAAGTGCGTCCGTGCTTGCCAGAATGAAAAATGGTACGCGCGTATATGTATCGGGTACCAGTGGCGACTGGTATAAAGTTCAGACCGCCAGCGGTCTGACCGGCTATGCAAAGATGGATTATATCCAAATGGACTGATCCAATAAATGCGGTGCAGACCGTAAAGTAAAATAAAACAAGGTGTTCCTGAAGCAGAATTGGCTGTTGTTTCAAACCGGAAAACAGGAGTGTTATGATTCCTATACAAAGAACAGCCGGATTTTCGGGAACATCTTGTTTTTTACAAAATTTAATTTCCTTGTTTTGCCAGACGGAGACGAATGGATATTGTATTGTAAAGAAAGAGAGCGATGAAGATGCTTCGTGAAGGGGAACGACTGGATGCGCTTCAGTATCAAGGGCTTCAGATCATACAAAAGGAAAAGGGCTTTCGCTTCGGAACCGATTCGGTACTGCTGGCGGATTTTGCGTCGCCGCGATCCGGGGATCGGGTGGTTGATCTGGGAACGGGTACGGGAATATTATCGATTCTCATGGCATCGCGTCAGGCAAAGTCCACATATGCTGCGCTTGAAATTCAAGAAAATATGGCGGAAATGGCTTCGCGCAGCGTAGCGCTCAACAATATGTCGGAACAGATCGAAGTGTATGCCTGCGATTTTCGAGAGGCACACACCTTTCTGGGATATGGAAAATTTTCTCTGGCAGTATGCAACCCACCCTATGGTAAGGCGGGTGGATCGATGCTGAGCGTGCGCGATAGTGAACGAATTGCACGCCATGAAGAGGAATGCACGGTCGATGACGTAGCAAAGACGGCAGCAGCACTGCTTAAAACAGGTGGTCGGATTGCGGTAGTATATCCTGCGCCCAGAGCATTTGAATTGATGACGGCACTGAAAAATTGTCATATCGAGCCCAAACGCATCCGCACTGTTCATTCGCAGATCGACCGCGAGCCAAAGTTGATTCTACTTGAGGCGGTCAAGGGCGGAGGCTCCATGCTTCACTGGCTGCCGCCGCTGATACTGAATAATCCCGACGGCACGCCTACGGAAGAATGGAAGCGCATTTATCGCATTGAGGAATAGAACTAAAAGGTAAAGACTGAAAAACCCTGTGATGGCTGAAGAATTTATCAAACCATCGCAGGGTTCTTTGGACTTTTATAGATTTGTTCTGAGATTATGCAGGATTATTGATGCAGGCAGCAAATAACACATAGCCGCTTCCGGCATCGCGGAGCAGAATCATAAACGGACGATCGACTATCATTTCGATCGGATCACTGATGGGCATCGCCATTGTGGCGATGCTGATGACTGTGGCGGCGGCAGCTTCCGTTCCGGTCTCATTGATATTGAGAACCGTTTTCTGCAGTACGCTGCTGATATGAATGTTTAGTTCATCAGCAAGTTCGGTCATTGCGGAGAAATCGGCATCTTCCTTGCTGAAAGCGTCAGTCACTCCGGCAGCAATGAGTGCATCGTTCAGATTCAAAGAGGATTCTGCAAACACGACCGGCAGAGAGAGCTTTACGCGAGTGCTTTCGCTCGGCTCATATTTGGCGATAAATTCATCGGGAGATGCGCACATTTCATCGATCAGTGCCTGCAGATTTCCGTCCTCCGGCAGCAGTACGAGCATTTCGAGAATCGAATCGCGATAAGGCAGGGTGATCGTCTGAACGCCATCCACCTCGGCATAATCAAAGGAGGAAGTCTGGCGCATACTGCTTACTTCAATATCGCCTTCAGGCGCATGAAACACGGAAAAACCGGTATTGGCGGCATTGAACGGAGATGCCCATTCGGCATAGAGATGTAGTGCATTCGCCAGCAGCATGGCAGTCTGCGGATCAGGCTCATCGGCGAGTATTTCTTTAATCATGCCATTGGTGTTTTCGGATACCCAGCTGTTGACCTGTTCTTTGACGCTGCCGGTTTCCATAAGGATAGGTTCTGCATCATAGGTATCTTTCAGAGCATCTTTGTACTCATCCAGCAGTACGATGTCTTCTCTCAAAAAGGCGGTATTTGCCAGATGAACGTCAAAAAATCGCAGATCCTCCAGAAGCATCCAGTCGGGACGGCGCTCGCCGAGGAATGCTTCAAGCTGTGCACGGGTCTCTCCGTCAGCGCCTTCCATTGCCATGCCTAATGCGACGGACAGGCTCAGCGGCGAGTAGACCAGCATATTCTGTCCATCATAAAGTTTGTC
>CAZYQB010000190.1:0-4766 GCA_964649595.1 uncultured Oscillospiraceae bacterium
CCTTGTCAAGCTGCTTGAAGGCCAGACGGGCAGCGGTCTTGAATGCCATTTCGGAGGAGTCAACGGGATGGTAGGAACCATCGTACAGCTGAGCAGTCAGACCAACAACGGGGAAGCCGGCCAGAACGCCATGCTTGATGTTATCGCGCAGACCCTTTTCAACAGCGGGGATGAAGTTGCGCGGTACAGCGCCGCCGACAACTGCATCTTCGAAGATGAAATCGGTGGAACCGTCGTCGTTGGGACGGAACTTGATCTTGACATCGCCGAACTGACCGTGTCCGCCGGACTGCTTCTTGTGGCGACCCTGAACGTCGATCGCCTTGCGGATGGATTCGCGGTATGCGATCTTGGGCTGCTGCAGCAGGCAGTCTGCGCCGAACTTTGCCTTGAGCTTGTCTGCGATGACCTGCAGATGCAGTTCGCCCAGACCGCTGAGCAGAGATTCGGTGGTCTCAACGTTCTTGGTTACGGTGATGGTGGGATCTTCTTCTGCCAGACGGCTCAGACCGGAGAAGATCTTATCTTCATCGCCGGATTTCTTGGCGTAAACGGCCATGGCGATGCAGGGTGCCGGGAACTCGAACTCGGGGTACTTGATGTAGGTCTGAACGATCGGCTCGCACAGGGAGTGACCGGTAGCAGCGGTCTGCAGCTTGGAGATAGCGCAGATGTCGCCGGCGACGACTTCGGAAGCGGTGCTCTGCTTGTTGCCGCACAGGAAGAACAGACCGCCAATCTTGTCGCGCTCGCCTACGGAGGAGTTATACAGAGAAGTGGCGCCGGTCAGCTTACCGGACATGACCTTGACCAGAGACAGCTTGCCAACATACGGGTCGGCGATGGTCTTAAATACGCGGGCGGAGAAAGCTTCGTCTGCGGAGCAGGCGCGGGTGATGTCTTCGCCGGCGCGGTTTACGCCTTCTGCCGCGGCAGCATCTGCCGGGGAGGGCATGAGCTCTACCAGGTAGTCAAGCAGCTTGCCGATGCCGATGCGGGTGATGCCGGAGCAGCATACAACGGGAACAACGGTGCCCTCCTTGGTGCCCTTGCGAACGCCCAGGATGGTATCTTCGCTGGAGAGTTCCATCTCTTCGAAGTACTTTTCCATCAGTTCCTCGTCTGCGCCTGCGGCAGCCTCCATGATGGCTTCACGGGCAGCCTGAACGTCGTCTTCCATAGCTGCGGGGATCGGGATTTCTTTGCGGGATTTGCCTTCGCCGATGAAAGCCTTGTTCTTCAGAACGCCGACAACACCGGCGAACTTGCCCTTTTCAAAGATCGGGACTTCGATGGGAGCCAGAGCAGTGCCCCACTTTTCCTTCAGAGACTCAAGAGTCTTCTGGAAGTTTGCGTTTTCGCGGTCCATCTGATTGACGACGATCATGCGGGCGGTGTTGGTCTTTTCGCACATATCCCATGCCTTTTCGGCACCTACGCTCAGACCGGAAACGGCGCTGACGGTGATGATAGCGCCTTCGCATACGCCCAGAGGTCCGACCATTTCACCGGCGAAATCGAAGTAGCCGGGAACGTCGATCAGGTTGACTTTGGTGTCGTTCCACTCGATGGGAGCGACGGATGCGCCGATAGAGATCTGACGCTTCTGTTCCTGCGGATCATAGTCAGAAACGGTGGTACCCTTTTCTTTAACACCCTGACGATCAATCGCGCCGGTGGCGTAGAGCAGCGCTTCTACCAGCGTGGTTTTGCCTTCTCCGCCATGACCGATAACGGCCACGTTGCGAATGTTGGAAGTCGTGTAATTTTTCATTTTGGAAATTCCCCCTGTTAATTTGCGCATGCCTTGCACGCCATTATGAACTATTATACATTTTAACAGAAAATGCGCAAATTGAAAAGCCCTTTTTAGGAAGGAATTTTCAATTACAGTATGGAATTTTTCTAAAAGACCAAAAAATTAGAAAAATTTATGATTTATGTACAATGAAATGGGGAAAATATATGAGAAAGTTGCTGGAATACTGCGTGATATTTTTACTTTTTATGGAGGTATTTTCCGCTTGCGCAGAGGCTCAGGAGCGTGATCGGGCACAGCTGCGAGAGGCGTATTTGGCGATTGTGCACAAAAATGTGTCGGAAACATTCGTTAACGATTTTTTTATCGAAGGTTCACATGGGAATTCGGGCGCGAGTGAAAGCCTGTATTCCGATGAGCAGGAGGCGGCGCTGGCGCATATCAACTTTATCAGATATCTTTCGGGGTTGGGCAGCGTGGAGCTGAGTGAGGAGCTAAACGAGTGTGCAGGATATGCGGCGGAGCTCATGGCAGAGAACCGTATGCTCAGTCATGAACCTCAAAAGCCGGAGGATATGGAGGAGGCTGTTTACGAGAAGGGAAAGGATGCGGCGGCAAACTGTAATCTGGCGATGTTCAACTGGAATGAGGAAGGGCTGCTGGAGAAAGCGGTGGTGTATTTTGCGCAGGATGCAGGAGCGCGCAATCAATATGTGCTGGGGCACAGGCGTTGGCTGCTTTATCCATATATGAAATATACCGGATTTGCGATCGCGGAGGATGAAGAGGGAAGAAGCTATGCCGCCATGTATGCGATGGATGATTCCGCGCAGGATGCGGATTATGATATGATCTGCTTTCCGTCGGGCGGCGCATTTCCTACGGAGTATATGAGCGCGGATATGGCTTGGTCGGTCAGTTTCAATCCCGAAAAGTATGATTTGATGAACAGCACGCCGTATATTATGCTGACCGAGCAGCGCAGCGGTGCGCTGTATCTGTTTGAGAGGCTTAATACGCAGGAGGAGCTGGAGGAAAGCGGACAGTATTTCATCCTTTCCGGCGGACGCTACGGCGATGGACCGGCATATATCTTTAAGCCAGATCTGTCAGAATATGATGAGCTGATGTACGGATATGAACAGAATCAGGTGTGGAATGTGTGCATTGCGGGCATGAGGTATGCAGACGGTACGCTCTGTGAGCCGATCGAATACCGCGTGGAAATGGCATCGCTTACGCCGATCGCACCGTCGGCGGTGGAAATTATGCCCAGAGAGCGCACCATGAAGACCGGAGAATGTGCGGCGCTTGCGGCGCAGGTCATTCCGCAGTGGGCGGATGATCTGAGCGTTGTGTGGAGCAGCACGGATGAAAAGATTGCCTCGGTAGATGAAAACGGAATGGTGTATGCGGTGAGAAAAGGCGAATGTGAAATCATCGCCCGGACGGTCAACGGCAGAGAGGACAGAATTACGGTGGTTGTTAATCAAAATTAATATTGAAAATTGATTAATAAATTGGAAGGAAAGATATTGGCGGCGTGAAAAAAACTATGGTAATATATAACTGATCAAAGAAAAGGGAGGGAGTTCCGTTGAACAGGTAAAGAGAGTGCAGTCAAGAGTGTTCCTGTTCATCTGATGATAGTTGTATAGAAAAAGCGTAGGGTTGCTGTACTGCTGGCGGTCATGCTTGTACTTAGTATCGGTACAGCGTTGGCGGATCGAGTGATAAGAGAATTCGAGAATACATTCATTCCTCCAAAGGAGAGGCATGGTATTCAAGTGATACCTCTGTGAAAGTATATGATGGAATCAATGGTGTAACCAGATTAAAGAATGACAGCGGGGGAAAAGTAAGTACCTGTTTGGTGGATGGCGATAGCAAAAAAGCAGCAACAACCGAATATACCATTTATCCGGGAGATCGGAAGGTACTGCCCTTCAAAAGCGGATACGGTGCAGCAGGAGATACATATCGTTTGTATATGCGTTCGGGTTATTTTACGGAAACCGGATTCGAAATACCGAATCCGGTTATATTTATAGATGACGCGGCGAAAGGGAATGTGCTTATGGTGAAGAAGATAAAGAGTGAGCTAATGAGAGTTGCTCATTCAAGGGATATTATATTCGCTCTGCTGCTGTTGGTGGAAACATTTATCTTATCATAAGCGTTGCCGCGAGACTGAGTCAATGAGAATTTCACGACATGACGTGGAGTATGTTTTTGCTGAATTTGGGGAAAGACATTCCTGTAAAACTTTTATGCATGGGATGAGCGAATCCAGATCTCCTTAGTTGACAAATGTCGAAAACAGGGGTATTATATCGTAGGAAACAGTATGATCCGCATCGGATCGATTTTGGAGGGAAACATTCATGTCTGAATGTACGCATGATTGCAGTTCGTGTTCTGCAAATTGCGGCGAGCGCAAGGCGGAGAGTTTGCTTGCTCCCGCAAACAAATACAGCAACGTCAAAAAGGTGATCGGCGTTGTCAGCGGCAAGGGTGGTGTCGGCAAGTCACTGGTCACTTCGCTGATGGCTGTCAATATGCAGCGCGCTGCCTATAAGGCGGCGATCCTGGATGCCGATATCACCGGACCTTCGATTCCCAAGACCTTCGGTCTTACTCAGCGCGCGATGGGCAACGAGGACGGCATCTTCCCCGTGATGACCGCCACCGGCATCGGCGTTATGTCGCTGAACCTGCTGCTGGAAGATGACACCGATCCTGTCGTATGGCGCGGTCCGGTCATCGCGGGCACCGTCAAGCAGTTCTGGACCGATGTCTGCTGGGGCGATGTTGACTTTATGTTCGTCGATATGCCTCCGGGAACCGGCGATGTTCCGCTGACCGTGTTCCAGTCGCTGCCTCTGTCGGGCATTATTATCGTTGCTTCTCCTCAGGAGTTGGTCGGCATGATCGTCAAGAAGGCTGTCAAGATGGCTGCCATGATGGGCATTCCGGTATTGGCACTGGTCGAGAACATGAGCTATGT
>CAZYQB010000191.1:0-4749 GCA_964649595.1 uncultured Oscillospiraceae bacterium
TGTACTGACCCAGCTCAACATCGGGCTTTACGAAAACCTCGACGGAGAACTCCAGATCCTTGCCGGAGCCGATGGTCTTGAGCTCGAAGTCGGGACGATCGACGGGAGTGATGCCGTGCTCGGAAACAGCGGCGGAATATACCTCGGGGAACAGCTCGTCGATGGCATCCTCATAGAAGATGCTCTCGCCGTAGATCATTTCGATCACCTTGCGAGGAGCCTTGCCCTTGCGGAAGCCCTGTACGTTGATCTTGCCGACGTTCTTGCGGTAAGCGGCAGCCATAGCCTTTTCAAAGCGCTCTGCATCAACCACGAAATCGATGCGAACCTTGTTGGAAGTGAGTTTTTCCATCGTAGACTTCATAATGATTCATCCTCCTATTTCAGCCCACACCCTCCTGACAGAGGGCGACATCAAAAGTATTCTACTAAGACTTGTTGAGTTTAACATATGCCGCCTTAAATTGCAATAGACTGACAGGCGATAAATCGGTTAATAAATGTTTAATGACTTTCATTTTTTTGAAGAATCTATCCGTACTCGCACCGCTATCTTAAACCGGCTCAAAAAAATTCGACTTTCATATTGTGCCCGTTTGGAAATCATGCTATTCTATATTACATATTATCATGAGGTTTCTGCCGTTTCCTTGGTAAATTTATACATCGAGGTGTTTTCTATGCATTCCTTTATGGAAGAAATCAAATCCCGCCGTCTGCTCTTTGACGGCAGCATGGGCGCGCTGCTGAGTTCCATGGGCAAGCGCAGCGATCATCCGGAAGTTTTCTGCGTAACCGAGCCAAAGCTGATCGAGGATATTCATGCGCGCTACATCGCATCCGGAGCAAATGTAGTCATCACCGATTCTCTGGGGGCCACCCCCATCCGACTGCATCGCAGCGAACTTAAAAGTCGCGCCGCTGAGTTGACCGAAGCAGCAGTAAAGGCTGCGCGCGCCTCAGCAGGTAAAGATGCTCTCGTTGCGCTGGATATCGGACCCTCCGGCGAGTTCATGCAGCCCTCTGGACGCTTTACGCTTTCGGAAATGGTAGACAGCTTCTCGGTCTGCGCCAATGCCGGTGCTGCCGCCGGAGCCGACATGGTGCTGCTTGAGACCATGACCGACATTGCCGAATGTCGCGCCGCCTGTCTCGCCGCCCGTAAGACAGGTCTTCCGATCGCCGCCTCCTTTGCCTTCTCCCGAAACGGACGCACGCTCTCCGGCGGCACGCCCGAATGTGCGGCACTCACCCTTGCCGCTGCCGGTGCCTGCGCCGTGGGCATGAACTGCTTCGCCCCCTCCGAGGAAGCTCTGGATCGGATCGCCGCCATGCGAAAAGTCACTCCTCTGCCCATCATCGTGCAGCCCAACGCAGGTCTGCCCCAGATCGATTCGGAAGGGCACGCACACTACCGCATCACTGCTGAGGAAATGGTTCCCTATATGCAGCGCGTGCTTGATGCAGGCGCATCCGCCATCGGCGGCTGCTGCGGCACCACGCCCGATCACATCCACGCCTTTGCCGCGCTTGATCTGTCTACACCACCCGCAAGTGCGTGGGATGGAAAAACCTATATCTGCTCGGCACGCATTCACATTCCTCTGGAGGAAGCTCTTGAAAACATCGCTGAAATCGAAGACGCAGACGACCTGTATGACCTCGAATACGAGTCCGCCGCTCTTCTTGATCTGACCGGTCTGTCTTCTGCCGGAGATGCCGAAGAGCTGCTGCTCGAAGCACAGATTGCAACCAACGTGCCTCTGATCTTCCGCTGCTTTAATTCTGAAGTTCTGGAAGCCGCCCTTCTGAACTATCCCGGTGTTGCCGCAGTCTATACCGATGATTCCTGTGCCGAGGTATGTGCTGCATATGGCGCGGTAAAGCTCGTCTGACGCTCGACTCAGTATTTAGGGAGATAATGTATATGATCTCACTCAAAAGCCGCTGCGAATGTTTTTTCGACGACTATCTGATCGATACCGACAGAACGACTGCTGAGTTTCGTCTGCATGAGCCTACGCGCCGTGAGTGTGTGATGATACATGACGCGCCGTGGGAAGGCGACGGCTGCGATTTTCACAACATCGTGAAGGAAAACGACTTCTACCGGATGTACTATCTGGGCTGGTGGATGCTGGAAAAAGGTAAAGGCAAGGACATTTATGTATGTTATGCCGAGAGCAGCGACGGACTTACATGGAAAAAGCCCGATCTGGGACTGTTTGAGTTTGAAGGCTCCACCCGAAACAACATCATCCTCGACCGCAAAGCCCACGGAGCACAAATCGACAACTTCATGGTGTTCAAAGATAAAAATCCTGCCTGTCCCGAAAATGAGCGATACAAGGCGGTCTGTCAGTTCCATCCGCCCAGACCGCAGCGCCCGCAATTGATCTGCTATCTGAGCGCAGACGGCATCCGCTTCCGCAAGGGACACGTCATCACCGACAAGGGATATTTCGATTCGCTCAACGTATCCTTCTGGGACGCGGAAATCAAGAAATATCGCTGCTATTTCCGTTCCTTCCACAATGTTCCCCTAACCGGCGATCTCAACGCGGGCGTGCGCGATATCCGCTATATCGAATCGGAGAACTTTATCAACTGGTCGGAGCCAATCATGCTCGACTACGGTGATGCAGAGGATATTGCGCTGTATACCAACGTGGTGCAGCCCTATGCGCGTGCGCCTCATACGCTCATCGGTTTTCCCTCCCGTTACATCGAGCGCAGAGAATGGACGCCTGCTTTCGACGAGCTGTGCGGCAGAGAAAAACGTCTTGAGCGCATGAAGCATCATCCCCGCTACGGTCTTGCCGTGACCGACTGCCTGTTCATGTGTTCGCACGACGGCGTGCATTTCAAGCGGTATGACGAAGCGTTTATGAGTCCCGAAGCCGAAGCTCCGACCGGCTGGGTCTACGGTGACTGCTATCCGTCCTACGGTCTGATTGAAACGCCCTCTTCCATTCCCGGCGCGGACAACGAGTTGTCCTTCTTCATTTTCGACGGGCATTGGATGGGTGAGTCGGCCAGACTTTACCGCTATTCGATGCGCAGGGACGGCTTTGTATCACTGTACGCAGGCGCAAAGGAAAAAGTCATCGTGAGCAAGCATTTCTCATTCGAAGGAAACGGACTGTACGCAAATATCGCCACTTCCGCCCGCGGCTATGCCTATTTCACACTGAACGATCAACAAGGCTGCTTCACGACCTCCTGCGAGATCTTCGGCAACTCCACCGACAAGCATATTCCCTTTCCTGCCGACGATCTGTCTGCTTTCAGCGGCAAACCAGTGGTGCTGACTGTCCGTATGCGCGAAGCCGATTTATATTCCATTCAGTTCCGCTGATCTTATCCTTGGAAAACATCAAATCCCCGACCGTCATAAAGGCGATCGGGGATTACTTTGTGTAGACCTATTGATTGTGCGATTACAGTCTGCAGCCGAGCTTCTCCAGTTCTTCCACAACGTAGTTGTATACGAACTCAACCGCCTCGTCCACGCTCTTTTTCTCCTGCATGGACTTATCTCGTGCGGAAATTTCGATGGTGCCGTTCTTCAGACCCTTGGGACTGACGACCACGCGAACCGGTACACCGAACAAGTCGGCATCGGAGAACATGAAGCCTGCGCTGACGCTGCGATCATCCCACAGCACTTCAACGCCACGCTTGGTCAGTTCATCATACAGCTTCTGAGAAGCCTCGGCAACCTCGGGCTTGTCTGCGCGCAGCGAGCAAATCTGAACCTGCCACGGTGCAATAGAGATGGGCCAGATGGGACCGTAGTTGTCTCGGTGTGCTTCGCAAACAGAGGCAGCCAGACGACCTACGCCGATGCCGTAGCAGCCCATGATGGGATGCTTGAGGGTGCCGTCTGCCGCAACATAGGTCATATCCATGCTTTCGGTGTACTTGGTGCCCAGCTGGAAGATATTACCGACTTCAATGCCGCGAGAGGTATAGATGGAAGGCTTGCCGCAGATGGAGCAGATGCCGCCGTCATATGCCTTGGCAACGTCCACATACTCCACCGCGCCCACTTCACGCTCGATATTGAAGCCGATGTAGTGCATATCGGTCTCGTTTGCGCCGGTAACAAACCAGTTGATGCCCTTCAGCGAAGCATCGTAAACCACCTTTACGTCGGCAGGCAGACCCTTGGGACCGATGAAGCCGGCGCACAGACCGCACTCGGGAGTGATCTCGGCAGCGTGGATTTCCGCCTTGATATGGTTGCGCAGCTTGGTCTCGTTAATGTCAAGATCGCCCCTGAGGAAGGCTACAACGTACTTATCAGTCAGGTTTTCCTGATATACAACTGCCTTGCAGGTCTGTTTTGCATCGATCTTCAGGAATGCCGCCAGATCATCGATGGTCTTGATGTCGGGGGTGGCGACCTTCTCAAGGTCTGCAATTTCACCCGCTTCGTTGGTCACGATGCAGGGAGCCGCTTCCATGTTGGCGCGATAGTCGCAGTCATGGCATAGAACAATGGTATCCTCTCCCACTGCGGTCAGCAGCATATATTCATGGGATACCTTGCCGCCCATCATACCGCTGTCGGAGGCAACGGCAACAACCTCGCCTACGCCTGCGCGTGCGAAAATGCGATTATATGCTTCATAGCACTCCATGTAGTAGTTTTCCAAATCCTCCTGAGATGTATGGAAGGAATAAGCATCCTTCATGGTGAACTCGCGAACACGGATCAGACCGCCGCGGCAGCGAGGCTCATCG
>CAZYQB010000192.1:0-4742 GCA_964649595.1 uncultured Oscillospiraceae bacterium
CAGTCATTGCTGCCGTCAGCAATATCTCCGACCGGATAGTGGATGCCATCGTGACCGATGAGCTGCGTCGCGGCGATACGCCTGCCCCCTGCTCTGCCGCCGTATCCAAGATTTACAGGATCCACGGTACAGATCGTCTGGTGTCCATCCTCCGTGCACTCGGAAACGATGCGCTGCGCGAAAACAACATCTATTATTCAAATACCGTCACGCGCAGAGCAAATTTGCTCTGTCTGCTTGGCTCCTGCGTGCCGAATGAAACCGATACCGCTGAATCGCTCAAAAAGCAGCTTGAAGGCAGCGGCATATCGCGTCAGCGCCTGATAGAAGCAGCGCTCTACTCACCCGAATGGATCGATATCATCGGCGAATATCTGGAGCTTCCTGCCTTCAAGTCGGCAGCGTACTATTTCATGGCACACATGAACGAATCCTTTGATGACCACCGCAAGGCGATCATCGCACAGTTCACGCCGCTTACCGCCGATGAACTCAATGCCGGCGCTTTCGATCTAAACTGGTTTCGTTCCGCCTATGCCTCTCTGGGCGCAGAGGATTTCGACCACGTATACGATGCCGCCAAGTACATCACCTCCGGCACACTGCACACGCGCGCCAGAAAATATGCCGATGCTGCCCTCGGACGACTCGACATCGCGCAAACCGAAGCACAGATCTCCGACAAACGCAACAAGGATCTGCTGATGGCATATCCGATACTTCCTCTCAAGGATCATGCCGAAGTCAGCCGCCGCTATCTGTTTTTGCAGAATTTCCTCAAGGGCAGCCGTCAGTTCGGCGCACAGCGCATCGCCAGCGAAAAGACCGCCGTTGAGATCGCGCTGACCAATCTTGCCATCAATGCAGGATACGCAGATGTTTCCCGCCTGACGCTGCGCATGGAGTCACAACTGTTTGAGGAAAAGCGCGCGCTGTTCACCGAGCAGCAGATCGGCGAGATCGGCGTATGTCTGGTATGCAGCGAGACCGGAGAGGTTTCTGTAGCGGTGCGCAAGAATGGGAAATTACTTAAATCCGTTCCCGCAAAGTACAAAAAGCATGAGCTAATCCTCTCTTTGACTGAAGCCAAGAAGCTTCTGGGCGATCAGCGCAGCCGCACCGTCCGCATGATGGAAGAGGCAATGGAAAATCAAACCGCCTTCACCGCCGAGGAGATCGAGCTGCTGATGAACAATCCTGTGCTTCATCCGGTCATCTCCCATCTGGTATTTGTCTGCGATGATCTGTCTGGCTTTGTATCTCTCAATGAGGGCTCGCTTTCTCTCATCACCTGCGAAGGCAATATGCTGCTGCTTGCAAAGGACGCCTCCCTCACTGTCGCACATTCGTGGCAGCTTTATCAGCGCGGTGTGTGGACTTCATTCCAGCGCATACTCTTTGATCGCGGCATCGTACAGCCGTTCAAGCAGGTATTCCGCGAACTGTATGTCAAAGCTGCCGATGAGATGGGACGCACCGATTCTCTGCGCTATGCCGGGCATCAGATTCAGCCCGCGCGCACGCTCGCCTGCCTGAAAGGACGCCGCTGGGTCGCAGACGTTGAAAGCGGTATTCAGAAGATATACTATAAGGAAGACATCATTGCGCACATATTTGCACTTGCCGACTGGTTTTCTCCGGCAGATATTGAAGCACCCACGCTCGAATGGGTGGAATTTACCGACCGGAAAACCAGCAAGCCGATCCTGATCGACGATGTTCCCGAGATCATATTCTCCGAGGTCATGCGTGATGTAGATATGGCAGTCAGCGTGGCACACGCAGGCGGCGTAGATCCCGAATGCAGTCATTCAACCATCGAAATGCGTGAAGCGCTGCTTCTCTGCACGCTGCCGCTGTTTCACCTTGACAATGTGCGCATTATTCAGCAAAAAGCGCTCATCGCCGGAAAACTTGCCGAATACACCGTGCATTTGGGAAGCGGCGTTATTCATCAAAAGGGCGGCACGATGATCTCCGTACTGCCGGTTCATTCTCAGCATCGCGGAAGGCTGTTCCTGCCCTTCGCAGACGACGATCCCAAGACGGCGGAAATCATCTCCAAAGTGCTGCTGCTTGCTGAGGATCAGAAAATCAAGGATCCAACCATTCTTTCGCAGATCATACGCTGATCCCATCTCGTTTTCATAAAACACAAAGAAGCAGATGCTCATTCAATCGGCTGAGCATCTGCTTCTTCCTATTTTGTATAGCGCCGCTTTGCTCATTATCTGAATACTCTTCTGCCGGTACCGAGCACCGACACACGCGGCTTGATAAGCGTCTGTCTGCCGCCTCTGCATTCCTCCATCAGCGTCATAAGAAATTCCCTGTTGCCCGGACGCTTTTCTTCGGCGCCTCTGTTTTCCCAGCAGCGCGCTATGGCATACCGCATACTGCGCTCGATGCTCTTTGCATTGCTTGCGTGCTGAGAGGCGATCCTCTCATAAAGCTCCCCCATTGCTTCGATGCTGCTTTGACCGCTGCACAGCATTCTCAGCGCACATTTCAGATAGACATATCCCTTCATTGAGCAAGGAATTCCGTATTCGGCAAATACTCTCTGAAGCATGGTTTCCTCCAATGTCGTATGAAAATAATTCCCTTCGCTGCGCAGGCTTAGCTGATTTTCGATCTGCGCACACACCCGTGCGATATCCACCGGTGCATGAACCACGCTGTTTGCACCCATTCGGAGGATTCTACGTTCTGCCTGCAGCCCCTGCTCTCTGGTACACACCATGACATACGGGTCCACAATATCATTCTTGAGTTCCCGCAGCAGATGCAGCCCTGACATATCCGGCAAATTCATGCCCATCACGACCGCATCTGCACGCATGAGCGACTGCATCATAAGCGCCTGCGCGCCGCGCGTGGTCTGTTCCACATGAACACACGGACTGTTGATCCTGAGCATATTCATCACGCCGCCCACCAACGCGGCATCGGTATGAGCAAAAATCACCGTTCCTGACAGCACACACATTCATCCTCTCTCCCCTCGGTGTACTATCATATTACTATTTTCTAACATTTTCCTCAAACAATGAATATTATTCGCATTTTCGTGTATTTTCGTGAATATTCCTATATTTTTTCGCATCACAGCGCATAAAACAAGACTATCAGAAAACTTTATGCCCCGCGCGACCATTCATCGCATTTTATATATTTCCCCTTTATTACGATCAGGTTTCTCACTTGCAATTTATCTAAGATATTTTCATTACCAAAAGAATATTTTTATCGAAAGCCACTGCGCGCTTTTTCCTTTATTCCATGCAAAGTTTCGCTAAAGCGGCTGCAATCACACAAATGTGGTTGACAAACCGCGCTCTTTGGGGCTATCATTACATATGACATTTCTTATCTGATTTTAAAGGAGCTGCCTGTATATGAAAATCAATCCTCTCAAGGGTATGAAGGATTATTTGCCCGAAGAAATGCGTCTGCGCGATTTTGTGCAGAGCAAAATTCTGGAAGTATATCGTGCCAGCGGCTTTGAGCGTATCGGCACACCCATTCTTGAGGACATGGAAAACCTCGACAAGAGCGAAGGCGGAGACAATCTGAATCTGATCTTCAAGGTGCTCAAGCGCGGTGACAAGCTCGAAAGCGCACTCGCATCGGGCGATGAAAAAGCGCTCTCCGACATGGGTCTGCGCTATGACCTGACACTTCCGCTGTCGCGCTACTATGCCGCCAATCGCGCCAGTCTGCCCACTCCCTTCAAGGTCATCCAGACCGACCGCGTATTCCGCGCCGAGCGTCCGCAGAAGGGACGTATGCGCGAATTTGTGCAGTGCGACATCGACATTCTGGGCGATGACAGCATCAATGCCGAAATTGAGCTGATCGACGTTACCGCACGCGCGCTGCTGTCCATCGGTTTTAACGATTTTACCGTCAACATCAACGACCGCCGTATGCTCAGAAGTATGCTCTCTGCAATGGGCTTTGCCGCAGACACGCTCGACAGCGTATGCATCACCTTTGACAAGATGGACAAGATCGGCGCAGACGGCGTAAAGGCTGAGCTGACCGACAAGGCATTCCCCGCTGAAGCTATCGAGGCGCTCGACAGCTTCCTGCGCGCAGGCGATTTCTCCATCGAACGCGTCAGCGAGCTGGTAACCGACAAGTCTCTGAGCGAAAATATGCTCAGCATCATCAACACCGTCCGCACGCTTGCCGACGGCAGCTATTCCATCGCCTACTGCCCCTCGCTGGTGCGCGGTCAGGGCTATTATACCGGCGTGGTGTTTGAGATCAGCTGTGCGGCATTCCCCGGCGCAGTTGCCGGCGGCGGACGCTACGACGGCATGATCGGCAAGTTCATCGGTCAGCAGGTTCCGGCAGTCGGCTTCTCGATCGGCTTTGAACGCATCTGCGGCATACTGCTCGAGCAGGGCTACAAGGTGCCCGTTGCTGAAAAGCTGGCGCTGCTCTACCGCAGCGATGCCCCCTTCGCCGAGGTTCTCAAGAAGGCTGCCCGTCTGCGCGGCGAGTATGCCGTAACCGTTCTGCCGCAGCAGAAAAAGTTGGGCAAGCAGCTGGGCGCACTCGAAAATGCCGGCTTCTCCGCCGCTGCCTTCTTCGATAACGACGACATCAAGCAGCTGGGCAAGAAAGCCTGATAAAAACTCATAATGTTTCGGCATCGGCAGAAGTATTTTGTTCTTCCGCCGATGCCGGATTTGTTTTTTGCCGCATCGATACAGAAACAATTCCGAAACACT
>CAZYQB010000193.1:0-4734 GCA_964649595.1 uncultured Oscillospiraceae bacterium
AAAATACGCGCTGGTGTTCGGCAACGAGCAGACCGGACTTCCGGCACACTTTGCCCGGCTCGGTCAGAGCGTGGTCATTCCGCAGACCAATGAAATTGATTCTTTAAATCTGGCGGTAGCGGTATCCATCGGAACCTATGTGTTCACCCGCACCGACCCGGCACAGCGAAACGCATAAAAATAATCACCAGAAATAATCATCAGAAAGGAAGTTGACCCATGAACAACGGTAAGATTCAGGTCGCCGTCATCGGCTGCGGCAGCATCAGCAGAGTCCACATCGCCGCCCTCCAGAACACTCCGGATATCGAGATCGCCGCAGTATGCGACATCCGCGAGGATCGCCTTGCCGCTGCCGTCGAAAAGACCGGCGCAAAGGGCTACAGCGACTGGCATGAGGTCATCGCGCTCGATGAAATCGACGCCATCCACATCTGCCTGCCTCACTACCTGCACGCCCCCGTCACCATCGAGGCGCTGGGCAATGGCAAGCACGTTCTGACCGAAAAGCCGATGGCAACCACCATCGCCGATGCCAAGGCAATGATCGCCGCTTCCGACAAGGAAGGCGCAGGCACGCTGGGCGTCATCTTCCAGAATCGCTACAACTCCGCCGTTCAAAAGGCTCTCTCCATCGTCAAGTCGGGCGAGCTGGGCGCATTCAAGGGCGCAAAGGCTTCCGTTACATGGAACCGCAGCCGCAACTACTACGTCAACAGCGGCTGGCGCGGCAGCAAGCTGACCGAGGGCGCAGGCACCCTCATCAATCAGGCGATCCACACGCTCGACCTGCTGAGCTATTTGGGCGGTGAGATCGTAAAGGTTCGCGGCGCAGTGTTCACCGGTCTGCTGGCAGACGACATCGAGGTCGAGGACAATGCCACTGCCGTCGCCATCTACAAGGACGGTCAGCGCGCCGTCATCCATGCCACCAACAACTACGTTGCCGATGCGCCCGTCGAAATCGAACTGCGCTTTGAAAACGGTCTGCTGCGCCTGATCGGCAACAATCTGTACAAGATCGAAGGCGAAGAGTTCATACTGATCGAACGCGGCGAGCACAAGCCTCTCGTGGGCAAGGCATACTGGGGAACCGGTCACGGCACGCAGATCAGCGAATACTACGACTCCATCCGCAAGGGCGAAAAGTACTGGATCGACGGCAGATCGGGTCTGCCCGCACTGGCTCTGGTGCTCGCCATCGTACAGTCCTCCGAAGAAGACCGCTGGGTAGACATCGAGAAGGCGGACTGACCGGATTGCGCACAAGACAAGGAGACTATGCAAAATGAATGAAATTATCCAGGCTGTATCCAATGCAGTCAACGAGCTGCTGACCCTTGACAGAAGCGATATGCGCCCGGTGCGCCTGCTGGTTGTGGGCTGCTCCACCAGCGAGATCGCCGGCGGCACCATCGGCAAAGCATCTGCACCCGAACTGGGCGTGTTAGTCGCACAGACCGCCATGGATACGGCAGCCGAAAAGGGCGCAGTCGTCGCCTTCCAGTGCTGCGAACACCTCAATCGCGCGCTGGTAATGGAGCGCGATGCTGCCGAAAAGTATGGCTATGAAGAAGTATGCGCCGTTCCGCATCCCAAAGCAGGCGGCTCCTGCGCCTCCGCAGCGTATCGCCTGATGAAGGATCCGGTGCTGGTGGAAGCGGTTAAAGCCGATGCCGGCATCGACATCGGAAACACGTTGATCGGTATGCACCTCAAGGCGGTTGCCGTACCGGTTCGCCTGAGCGTCAAGACCATCGGCGAAGCTCCGCTGACCGCAGCAGTCACCCGTCCCAAGCTGATCGGCGGCGAACGCGCAAAATATTCTTTATAAACCGCTTATCTAATATCCCACCTGACTTTCAATGGTCGGGTGGGATTTTTAAAGGAGATATATCATGAACCAGATCCAGATCGACAAAATGGCACGCCTGACTGCACAGGCAGTAGAAGAAGGACTTATTCCCGGCGCAGTGCTGCTGATCGGAAATGCCGGAAAAACTCTCTTTCACAATGCATGGGGATATGCTCAGCTCGTCCCGGAACGCATCCCCATGACCAAGGATACCCTGTTCGACATCGCCTCGCTCACCAAAGTCACCTCCACTCTCCCGGCCGTGCTGCTGCTGCTTCAGGAAGGTCGGCTGTCGCTCGACGACAAGCTGTGCGATATGCTGCATCATCAAAAAATGCACCCGCAACTCAGAGACATCACCCTTTATCAGCTGCTCACCCACACCGCAGGTCTTATGCCCACGCACTATCCCGACGAAAATGCTTCCACCCGAAAGAAGAGAATCGACAGTCTCTTTCTGCTGCCGCCCGAACGAGAACCGAACACCGCCGTGATATACAGCGATCTTTCCTTTATCTATCTGGGCGAGATCGTCGCCGAGGCAATGGGCGAAAAGCAGCAATATGTAACAAGCGAGCTGTTCGCCGCGCTGGGGATGTATGACAGCGGCTATCTGCCAGACAGGAACGCTGCTTTTGCCGCAACAGAATTGAAAGACGGCTCCCCTCTGCGCGGCGTTGTTCACGACACTGCCTGCCGGATGCTCGACGGCGTCGCCGGACACGCAGGTGTATTTGCGACCGCTGCCGATCTGGGGGCATACTGCGCGTCGATCCTGCCGCCGCATCAGCACCCGGCATTTCACACGGAATGGCTCAAAAAGTCTTTTGAAAACCACACCGCACATCTGGGCGGCGACAGAGGTCTGGGCTGGATAGTCTATCGGCAGCGCCCGGAAGGAAATATCGTTGGGCACACCGGCTTTACCGGCACGAGCCTATGGATGGATACCGCTTCCGAAGATTATATGATCCTGCTCACCAACCGCGTGCATCCCTCCCGCGAAAACAAGACCCATCTCGCGCTGCGCAAGGCGCTTTTCGATATCGCATTTGAGATATAGCATCGATCAGCCCTGCTGCACACACCGTGCAGTAGGGCTGATCGTCTATTTATCCATTTTCAGCACATTATCTGATCTCAAGCACCTCGTAATCCTCTTTCACCACAACCTCGGTCAGCAGCCCATCACTCACTTCCTTGGTCAGCGTCACCACTGCTTCTCCCTTTTCGTGGTTCGCCTCGGCATTTTCCACGCCGTCCACCGATTCGAGCGCCTTCTTCACCGCCGCTTCGCAGTGATGGCACATCATGCCGTCGATCCTCATGACCTTCACCCTCTTCGCATCTGCCTTCGGCTCCACCGCACACACATCCGTGCCGCAGGCGCTTTCTGCCGCCCGCATACTGATCGCCTTTCCCGTTTTCTGTTGGCGTATCTTATGATCGTGCTTTGCGCTGTGTATATTGAATAAGTTCAGTCTAAGTGCGTTGCTGACCACGCAGAAGCTGGACAGGCTCATTGCCGCCGCACCGAACATGGGATTAAGCTGCCATCCCAGCAGCGAAATAAACGCACCCGCCGCCAGAGGAATGCCGATTACGTTGTAGATAAATGCCCAGAACAGATTCTGATGAATATTCGTAAGCGTCGCACGGCTCAGTCGGATAGCTGCCGGAACATCGCTGAGGCGGCTCTTCATCAGCAACACGTCCGCCGCATCGATGGCAACATCGGTGCCTGCGCCGATGGCAATGCCGATGTCCGCAGCGGTCAGCGCCGGTGCATCGTTGATGCCGTCGCCCACCATGGCAACTCTTCCCTGCTGCCTCAGTTCACGGATCACGCTCTCCTTGCCGTCGGGCAGCACGCCTGCGATCACCTCATCCACACCTGCCTGTGCAGCGATGGCGCGGGCTGTGCGCTCGTTGTCTCCGGTCAGCATGACCACGCGGATCCCCATATTCTTGAGCTGACGGATCGCCTCGGCGCTGTCCGCCTTGATGACGTCCGCCACGGCAAGAATACCCAGCAGCTCTCCGCCCTTTGCAAACAGCAGCGGGGTACTGCCCTGCTCGGCAAGCTCTTCCGCTTCACGCCTGATTTTTTCCGGAACTTCGATCTGAGAGGAAACATATTTCAGACTGCCGCCGATGATCCTTTCGCCGCCCAGCATACCCTCCAGACCGTTGCCGGGCAGAGCGCGGAAATCTGTTACCTCTTGCAGCATACTGCCGCTTTCCTGTGCAAGACGCATGATTGCGCCGGCAAGCGGATGCTCACTTTTCTGCTCAAGCGATGCGGCAAGGCAAATCAATTCCTCTTCATCCACACTGCCGGGAACGAAACCAACAACCTTCGGTTCACCGCTGGTAATGGTGCCTGTCTTATCCAGCGCCACAATCTGCGTGCGTCCGGTCTCCTCCAGCGACACCGCCGTCTTAAAGAGGATGCTGTTCTTTGCGCCCAGACCGCTGCCCACCATGATGGCAACCGGAGTCGCCAGACCCAGTGCGCACGGGCAGCTGATAACCAATACCGAAATGCCTCTTGCCAGCGCAAAGCCGATGCTCTGCCCGGTCAGCAGCCAGATGATCGTAGTAATGACCGCGATCGTGATGACTATGGGCACAAATACGCCGCTTACCCTGTCGGCAGCCTTTGCAATGGGTGCTTTTGTTGCCGCCGCATCGCTGACCATGCGGATGATCTGCGAAATGGTGGTATCCTCGCCCACGCGCGTCGCTTCGCACTTAATATAGCCCGACTGATTGACCGTTGCCGCCCAGACCGAATCCCCGGCTTCCTTATCCACCGGAATGCTCTCGCCGGTCAGCGCCGATTCGTTGACCGCAGTCATGCCTTCGAGCACCACGCC
>CAZYQB010000194.1:0-4729 GCA_964649595.1 uncultured Oscillospiraceae bacterium
AGCCGTCGATCATGTTCACCAGATGATGCCGGTTCTGCGCCACTTCTTGAGCCTCGTGCGCTCGATGAAGAATTTCTTCGCCTCTGCCTGCACGATCTGTGACAGCTGATAGAATCGATCAAGATCGGTCGGCTCCTCTCCGAAGAACAGATTGACCTGATCGTGCATCAGGCGGATGCGATTCAAGCCGCGGCGTCCGCGGGCGGCGTAATCCGTGCTGTGCGCATACCATGCATTGCTTTCAAGCCACTTGGAAAGCTCTTCCTCAGGAATGTACTTTTTGAGCGACTCCGGCGACGGGCAGCCGTGATAGCCGCATTCGCTGATGAAGTGTGCCTTGGTGTGCTTGTAGAAATCGTCCTTGAAGTAGGCGCGCGGTCCCCAGTTATGCTGTTCGGGCACATCATAGCGCGCGATGCCATCGGGAATGTAGGGAGAGGAGGGCAGGAATACGCGGTACGGATCTTCCATGCGAACCACACGCGGCAGTACCTCACGAGTGATCTCGTTGTAGCGGTTAGCGTAGGTGGGATAGTTCTTTTCGGTCAAGCCCTCATCCACCTCGTTGTCGCCTGCCCACAGCAGTATGCTCGGATGGTTCCGGAGCTTTCGGATGACTGCGACGGCTTCCCGCGTGATGGTCTCCACGAATTCGGGATAGGGGGAATATACTGCGCACGCCATCGCGAAATCCTGCCATACCATGATGCCGTATTCGTCGCACAGGTCGAAGAAATTGTGATCTTCATATACGTTGCCGCCCCAGCAGCGCACGATATTGCAGCCGGCTTCCTTAAACAGAGCCAGCGCGGATGCAACTTTGTCCTTGTCGCGGCTATGCAGCGCGTCCATCGGTACCCAGTTGCTGCCCTTGGCGAGGATCGGGCAGCCGTTGCACAGTATGCGGAATTCGCCTTCATCGCCTGCAGCCCATTTGGTGTCGAGAATCAGTTCGCGGATGCCGATGCGCGTGGTGTATTCGTCTACCGCCACGCCGCGGCGCAGCAGTGTGACCTTCACATCATACAGCGGCTGCTCACCATAGCCCAGCGGCCACCACAGCTTGGGGGAGGGGATGTTGACGCTCATCGTCAGACTGACGAACATGGATATGATCTCCTTGGCAAATACGGAATCGCCGCATTTGCCCTCTACGCGGATGCTGAAGCCGTCGAGGCAGTAGTCGCTCGTTTCAAAGCGCACGCGCACTTGCAGATGTGCATTGCCCGTGCTGCCCAGACGCTTGGTGGCGATATATACCTGCGTGAAGCGATGTTCAGGCAGTACGCACAGCTGCACGTCTCTCCACATTCCGGCGGATACGAATCTGCCCAGTATATCCCAGCCGAAGGAAGAGGAAGGCTTTCGGATCTGAGTATATTCGTCGCTGTCGCCGCAGCCCATCAGCGCGACGGGATAATCCTTTTTGCGCGCCTCGTTGACTGTCGAACGGATGCGCACGGCGATCTGATTTTTTTCGCCGTATTTGAGTGCATCGCTTGCGTTTATGAGGTGCTCGATGAACATATTGTCGGTGCTGCCCACCTTTGTGCCGTTGACGAATACGTCTGCAAAGGTATCGATGCCGGCGAAGCGGAGCACACATTTTTTGCCCTCGTACTCGGAAGGCACATCAAAGTCGCGAACGAACCACCACTGATAAAATTCGTATTTGCGGAATTTAAATAGATTTTCACCGTAAAAGGGATCGGGTTCAATGCCGGCGCGGTGCAGATCAAGTTCTACATTTCCGGGCACCTGCGCAGGAATGCAGTTCCATGCTGCCTGCAAAAGTTCATCGGGTGTTTCCGGCAGATTTCCGTCCTCGGGATGATAATATAGCTTCCATTCACCGTTTAAGAGAATTGATTCCATAATTGCTTCCTCCCGCCATGTATTCTTGTAAAGTATAACACACAACCTAAACGATGCGCAACAGAAGATATTCTGCAAATGAGGGCATATTGTATGGAGAAATTTTGCTTTGCACGCCTCAAAATTTGTGGACACGGGATATCCTTGCAAAGTATCATCCGACTGTCAAAATGTATGACTCAAGCGGCAAAATGTATAATTCAGACGCAAAAGCGCGGTTTTGGGCGAATTGCTGTTTTCACATGAAATAATGTATGCTATAATGTAAATGTAACTTCTGGAAGGGTAATTTCCCCTCAGCCAAAGAAAGGAGAATGAAGATGCCCCCTGCAATTATTGCTCTCGTCGTGGTCGCCGTTGTTCTGATTCTGCTTGCCGTTATGGGCTACGTCAAGGCTCCGCCCGATCAGGCGTATATCATCTCCGGTCTGCGCCGAAAGATCGTGGTTGGAAAGGCTGCCATCCGTATCCCGTTTTTGGAGAGACTCGACAAGCTCAACCTCAAGATGATCTCGGTTGACGTCAAGACTAGCTCGTATGTGCCGACCGCCGAGTACATCAACATTACCGTTGACGCCGGTGTCAAGATCAAGATCGGCACCGATCTGGATCTGCTCCCCATTGCCGCAGAGAATTTCCTCAACAAGAACGAAGCCTATATTATTTCGCAGGTACAGGACGTGCTCGAAGGCAATATGCGCGAGATCATCGGTCAGATGCGTCTGGAAGAGATGGTTACCAACCGCAAGGCATTTGCCGAAAAGGTGCAGGAGAATGCCGTGCCTGATCTCAGACGCATGGGTCTGGACATCATCAGCTTCAACGTGCAGAGTTTCTCCGACCAGAACGGCGTCATCAACGATCTGGGTATCGACAACATCAGTCAGATCAAGAAGAAGGCTGCTATTGCCAAGGCAGAAGCCGACAAGGAGATCGCCATGGCACAGGCGCAGGCTAGCAAGGAAGCCAACGATGCTCGCGTAGAAGCCGAAACTCAGATCGCCACCCGAAACAACGACCTGAGAATCAAGGAAGCCGAGCTCAAACAGCTCTCCGACATTAAGCAGGCGGAGGCTGACGCTGCCTACGGTATCCAGCGCGAGGAACAGCGCCGCACCATTGAGATCAAGAGCGCAGATGCCAACATTGCCCGTCAGGAGCGAGAAGCGGTCTTAAAGCAGCGCGAGGTAGAAGTAACCGAACACACCCTCGAAGCCACCGTTAAGAAGAAGGCAGAAGCTGAACTCTATGCCCGTCAGAAGCAGGCGGAAGCAGAGCTGTTCGAGCGTCAGAAGAAGGCAGAGGCAGAGCTTGCCGAAATTCAGCGTGCGGCGGAAGGTCAGAAGCTGCAGGCGGAAGCCGAGAAGTTCGCCCGCGAGCAGGCAGCCGCTGCAGATCGATTCGCCCGCGAGCAGGAAGCCGAAGGCGTGCGCCAGCTCGGTCTTGCAGAAGCCGAAGCCATTCGCGCCAAGGCACTTGCAGAAGCTGAAGGTATCGACCGCAAGGCAGAAGCCATGCGCAAGTACGGCGAGGCTGCGGTGCTGGAGATGTACTTCCAGGTACTGCCCGAAATCGCTAAGGCAGTTGCTTCTCCCCTTGCTCAGGTGGACAAGATCACCATGTACGGCGAAGGCAACAGTACGCGCCTGATCGAGGACATCGTAAAGTCCACTACGCAGGTTTCAGAGGGTCTGACCGAGGGTGTGGGCATTGACCTCAAGAGCCTTCTGTCCGGCTTCATCGGCGGCAGAATGGCAGCGCCCGTTATGCCCGTTCCTGCGCAGAATGAAGAAACCAAGGCATGATTTGTGAAAGCACCGATCTAACTATCGATATTTATAAAAGCGGAAACAAGGGGCTGTGCAGCGGTCCCTTGTTTTATTGAATGCGCTTGTCGCACGGACGCGCTTCGCGCAGAGTGTGTTAGTGTTAATTCTGATAAAGTTTGTCGGATTTGGCATATGCCCCATTGACGCGGCGTATGCGAAGTGTTAAAATAATTCTCGGATAAATCCTGAGGAAATCAGTCGGATTTGTTCGATCTGCCCTTCGGCAGAAGGAAAAAGAAATGCTGCCCGACGGCAGAGACTCATTTGGAGGGCAACATGAAATTATCAACCAAGGGACGCTACGGCATACACGCAATGTATGATCTGGCGCAGTACGCAAACGATGCGCCGCAGCCGATTAAATCCATCGCGGAGAGACAGAATATACCTGAGGCGTACTTAGAGCAGCTCATCGGTCAGCTCAGAAGAAACGGGTTGGTCAAGAGCGTGCGCGGCGCGCAGGGCGGATATCTGCTCTCCCGTGCTCCTGCCGAGATCACCGTAGGCGAGGTCCTGCGCATCCTCGAAGGTGATCTGGCGGTGGTGGACTGTCTGTTGGGCGAGGATACCTGCCATAAGGCGTGCTCCTGTCCGACCAGAGTGGTTTGGCAGAAGCTCCGCGACGGCGTCAACAAAATCGTTGACGGCATCACGCTGCAGGATATGCTCGATGACTATGAGCGTATGAGCGCACAGAGCAAAGCGTGAATAAGCCCAAATAGGCTTCCCATCAATGGGAAGCCTGATATAAGAAAAGGGAAGGACATAAACCATGAACAGAATTTATATGGATAACGCAGCCACCACCCGCGTGACCGAGCCGGTCGTTGCGGCAATGCTGCCCTATCTGAGCGATATTTACGGCAATCCGTCCAGCGTACACGCCTTCGGACGCGATGCACGCCGTGCACTGGATGCCGCCCGCGCACAGGTTGCAAATGCGCTCGGTGCAAAGCCTGCCGAAATCTACTTCACCGGCTGCGGCACCGAGTCCGATAACTGGGCCATCCGCGGCACCGCCTATG
>CAZYQB010000195.1:0-4710 GCA_964649595.1 uncultured Oscillospiraceae bacterium
ATCCTTCTCAAAAAATTGTTTCCGCCTGCTTTTTTGCCCATTTTCTCACTTAACACCGATCTTTTTTGAGATTAACTTTGACACATTTCTTTTTTACTAAAGATTTCCTTAGTTATTGTATTCATCGTTTCAAAAAAGAACCGTCCTGCACGGCATTCTTTGGTGAATCTCCGTTTCGGACGGTTTCTTCTATAATCATTTGTCTTTACGGATGTTCCTTGATCGAAACAACCTGCCACATACCCTGTTCATTCCGTTCAATCGTCCATAGCGTCAAAATATTCCAACTTCCACTGAGCGTCTCTCCCTCTTCACTAAACGCCTCTTGAGAATAATATACCCACATCTTACCCTGATCTTCCTCCACACGCACACTCCATAACTCAACTGAATGTTTCTCTTTCACCGCACCGTAAGTTTCTTCAACTGTATAGCGACTGAGCGCACCATATCTCTCCTTATTTTCTTCCCTGCTGTGCGATATGTCCCGAAATGCTTCTTCCGCCTGCACCAAAACCTCATTGGCAATATTCCGTTCCTCTGCGCTTCCGATATGTGCAAGCAGCCTGATCTCCTCTGCGTCAAAATATTCCAGAGCAGCCGCCCGCACAATTCGATAGACCGGGAGAAGGCAATCTATCGCACCCATAATCATCAGCAAGCAGAGAATAGCCGCCGCAATACTGCGGTATTTTTTCAAGCGCAGTTTTCTTTTAAGCATCCTCAGTTCCAGTATTGCTTCTGTTTCTTCCTGACGTATCTGCTTATTATTCCATTGTATTTTCTTCAATTCTTCTGCACACTCATTGCACATTCCAATATGCTGCTTCACAAACTCCTCCGATGCTTCGCCCGTCATCCCTTCGACATACAGCGGCAGCAAATCCCTCACAATACCACATTCATTTTTCATGCTCTTTATCCTCCATCTTCTTTTTAATCATCATTTTTGCCCGATGATAGACAACACACGCCCAGTTATCGGTCTTTCCAAAGATCTGTGCGATCTGCTTAAAGCTCATCTGCGCAAACACTCGCCACATGAATACTTCCTTGTATGGTTCCTCCATGCCGTGCAGCATCTTTTGAAGCTGCATAGCTTCTTCCCGATCAAGCATTTTCTCATCCGTTCGGTCCGGTTCTCCTCGTTGCTCTGCTGCTTCCATCCGAACGAGCCGCCGTCTTTTTTTTCTGTATCCGTAATACAAATTTTTTGCAATCTGGCACAGCCATACCCGAACATCACATTCCCCCCGAAATCTATCAATGGCACTGATCGCCTTAAAAAATGTCTCGCTCGTTATCTCCTCAGCAATATGCTCATCTCCCGAAAGCCGCAGGATGTACAAATACACATCCTTGAAATGTGCCCTGTACACATCTTCAAAATCCACCGTTTTTCTCCCTCCTTTCATTATATAAGACTCCCGTCAACACAAAATCTTACATCTCATCGAAAAAAAATTGCTGCATCCCCTTTTTAGGAAGATGCAGCTTCAATCCGCTTTTTAAAATTCGTAGATCTCACACACCAGACGATCGCCGTCCGAATAGACGCTCACCAGCGCAACTCCGTAGCCCCAATAGGTGAAGGAAAAATCTGTTCCTGCGTTGTAATCGGTCACGATCGCATCGTTAGGATCTGCCACATATCCGTCCGTAAACCGTTCCCCATACGTTCTGATCGGATCAATTACTATGCAGTCCAATTCCTTAACCGCCAGATAGATAGTGCTTGCCACCTGAGCCACGCCGCCGCCGTATACTCTTACACCGCGCCCATTTTCTGCCGGATAGAACCCCATTTCCGCAGTGCGCGGACCAACTACGTCGTTAAAGGAAAAACTGTCTCCGCGCTCCAACACGATTCCGTTGATGGCATTTCCTGCCAATTCGATATTATGCAGCTTATTGTCGCTGCCAAACAATGGCGTCGAAGATCGTGATATCCTGTTACCGTAACTGCTGCCTTCATCCAGTGTAAGCATACAATACAGATAATCCTCATCCATCCACGCGCTGATATAGATTACGCCGTCATACTCGCTGGTAAAGCTGAAATCATGACCTGCGCTATAATCCGTCACCACTGCATCGCTGCCATTTTCAACATACCAATCGGCAAACCGATCACCATAGCACATGAACGGTTCAATCACAGTATACGGCACATCACGCAGTGCCAGATAAAGCGTGGTAGCAAGCTGAGAAACACCACCGCCGCGAACTCTTGTACCGCGACCATTCTCTGCTCTTAAATAACCGGCTTCCGCGCTGCGCTCTCCCACCGTTTCGTTAAACGAGAAGAGTTCTCCGTAGTAGACCGCAGTACCGTCCAGCGCCTCAACGGCAAGCTGAATATTATACCGCTTATTTTCGGATGATCCATACAGCGTAGTCTCTGCAAAATACACACTGTCATCGATCCAATAATCTTCCCAATAATCTTCCCGATAATCCTCGCTCTGCGTCGCCATTGCCGGTATGCTTACCACCAGCATACATACCGTCAAAATCAATGCCATCCATCGCTTCATAGCCATCCCCCTCATTTAAAAAGAACTCCGCCTCACCAAGCTCTTTTAATCCTCATAAATTTCGCACACCAACAGATTTCCTTCCATATAAGTGCGAATGGTCAGCTGCCCATCTCCCCGATAGGTGAAGGCGAAATCTATACCGCCCGTATAGTCTACCAGCACCGCATCTTCATTGTTCATCACATAGTCGCCGGTAAACTGCTCGCCATAGGATCGTTTGTGTGTGATCTCAATCGATTCCACATCCCGCACCGCCAGATACAGCGCCGCTGCCGTCTGCGCTACGCCGCCGCCCGCGACCTTCACACCGCGTCCGTTCGGTGCGATCTGATATCCCGCTGCCTCGCTGCGCTCGCCAACAATCTCATTGAACGAAAAGCTTTCGCCGCTTTCGAGCGTATAACCGTCAATATACGCAGCGGAAAGCATAATGTTCTGTGTCTGCGCGCCTTCAATCGCAGTAGGCAGCTGCGCATAGCCGATCAGTTTTCCATCGCTTGTATGATAGTCGCCTTCCTCGGCAATATAGCAGCACAGCGCATCCTCCGTCACCCACATATACACCGCCAGCGTTCCCTCATAATAGCTGTTGAACGCAAAATCCAATCCGTTGGCGTAGTCGGTAGCAACAGCATCATAGCCCGATTCCACATAATCTCCGACGAAGCGCTCATTGTAGGTGTAGATGCTGCTGTATTCAATGTCGTCGCGCTGCATCAGCCCCAGATACAGCGTAGTCGCCGTCTGCGCCACGCCGCCGCCTACGACCTCTATGCCGCGTCCGTTGGTCGCCGTTGCAAAGCCGCGTTCCTCACTGCGCGGACCGACCAGCTCATTAAACGAAAAACTTTGCGCAAACTCCAGCCGCGTGCCGTCGATCGCCTGCGCCGCCAGAATAATATTATTCCTCTGCGCCTGCGAAGCGCCGCCCAGCGGCGTTTCTACATAGACCTCGTCCGCCTGTGCCGTTGACTGCGCTCCTAACAGCATCAGACAGAGCATCAGCGCCGGGATCCATTTTCCTTTCATTGCTATTGCCTCCCCGTTTTTCCTGACATCTTTAAGACTTAAAGGGTATCCGATTTGTTCCTTGAAGGCTTCTTTTTCTTTAAATAAACAAATACATCGTTTATAAATCTCGATTTTTCCATTGCTTTCCCTTCCTTTTCATCCGGAAAATATTTACTCCGCCGTTTCACGCAGACACGAATCCTTTTGCACTTCCCGATCGTCAAATATCCCGCAGGAAAGAACCGGATGCACGACAAAAAAACTTTCGTTTTCGAGGAATTTTTTTGAAAAATGGTATTGACAAATCTTCGTCCGGGTTGTATACTATATAAGCGTTGTGGGGTTATAGCTCAGTTGGTCAGAGCGTCACGTTGACATCGTGAAGGTCGATGGTTCGAGCCCATTTAACCCCACCAAGCGCCTCTTGTCAAGGCGCGCGAAGCGGACAGTGAATTTTGATTTGCTGTCCGTTTTTTGTCCCCTTTTTTCATTTTTATTCATTTCTTTCTCTACTCTTCTTACTCAATTTTTCCGCCCTGTGAGGTCACTCGACGTCCTTTCCCGATGTTCATACTCTATTTTCATAGCCGACATCTTTTTTGACCAGCATAATTCTCTCAATCTATTTTGATGCAGAGCATTATGTTTTTTTGTTGTCCAATTTTTCATCAGAGCATGGATATGGAGGTGTATTGCTCATGGCTCAGTCTACTCGTCCGGTATTTATGGTTCGCAACGCCCGTCCCTACTTCATCGAGACCAACGTCACATTTCCTTTCTTCGCCGGTCTGTCCGCAGCGCAGAAGAAGCGCAACGTGGTCTCTCTGCACGAGACCTTCAAGGACTACTTCCCCGACAAGTCCATTCTGGAGATTTCCTCCAAGTCGCTTCAGCCGGAAGGAGAGCCGCTGAGCGCATTCTACCTGCCCAAGTTCGTTCCCTCGCTGGGCAAATCCGTGCCCGTCGAATGCATCTATCAGGGCAGCAAGGTCTTTGAAAACGGCGGTCCCTATACCGATCTGTACACCGCCACGCCCCGTACCGCCAAAAAGGATGAACGACTGCATACCAGCGGTGCGCTGATCGCCTTCGAGTTTGAAGGGCAGCGCTTCCCTAAAGCCCTAGTTCCCTACCTCATCTCGAGAGGAGGCCTCACATC
>CAZYQB010000196.1:0-4699 GCA_964649595.1 uncultured Oscillospiraceae bacterium
CCCGCACCAAAAGAAATGACGGTTCTCAAATGAGATTTGTCATTTCTCCTGGTAATATTTATTCTTATCTGTTTATTGTTCTTTCTTTTCTCTATAAATCACGTTACAGGACGGCAGGGGTGAAAGTTCCTTTGCCGGGGAAATCGCAATATAAAAAAGGAGATACGCATGGCGAAAAAAGAATATACGGCACAGGAATATGCCGAGCTGCTGATCAATCAGATGCAAAGATATTGTTCGATAGAAATGAGAGAGCCGTTGTGCGGCGGCGTGCATTTTGCCGTAAAAGGCGGCATATGGGCGAAACCATCGGAACCGATGAGGCTTAGCAAAGGTACGCTGAGTGCTGCGGTGTATTCCGACGGCATGGTGCGGATCATGTATGAACTGAATATTCACGATGATGCGCTGAAATGTATTGAACTTCTTCAGATGCTGAACCGTCTCAATGCAGCACCCGGTGTGACGTTTTATCTGCTCGGCAGCGAATGGCAGGGCGCAAAGCTTTGTGCTCGTGAGGAGTTGTACATCGAGCAGTTCAACCGCACCGCGGCAAAGCGGGCTGCGGACGGCATTTTGATGGCGGCGATGGATATTTGCTTTGCGTTGGAATCGCTGCAGCAGTCGATGAGTGAATTTTTCGGCGATGAGGAGCTTGAACGGGCGGCAGCGGAGGCAAATCGCAGTCCGGAAGATCTGGCTGCTCTGCCTCAAGTGTTTCAGCTGCCGGAGGAAGAATCTGCAGACGAGGTGCCGTGTTTTGAAGGCGTTGAAGGCGGATTTTTCGATGAGGCGGATAGAGAGGAAGTCGGCATCGAGTGGTGCGATGCATGGGGCGATGAGCAGATGTTTTATGAGCGCTTCAAGAATGTGCCCGTCAGTGAACTAAGCGGCTCCGAATTGGTGAAAATGTTGGCGGTGCTTGGACGAAAAGCGGGAGCGATTCGCGCAAAACTGTGCAGCGCCATTGAGCAGATGAACAACGAACAAAGAAAATATAGGGAATGAGCGAAGGCTCAGCAGCAGGGGGGAGAAGGATGTACAAGCTGCCGGAGATGATACTGTTTGACTATGGACATACGCTGATCTATGAGCCGTGCTGGAGTGCGCGCCGCGGTCATGAGGCACTGCTGGCGCGTGCGGCACACAATCCCGACAACGTGGGTATTGACGAGGTAATGTGTCGCCATCGGGAAATATTCGACGGCGTGGTTGCGCCCATCCGGAAGCAGCGCTGTGAGGTGCATGGTGCGGATGCCATGCGCACGGTGTATCAGTCGCTGGGCGTAGAGCTGGGCATGAGCGAACTTGAAATCGAAGAGACCTTCTGGGACGGCACGGCGCAGGCGACCATCATGCCTGATGCCGACAAGCTGATCGGCTGCATCAATGCGCTGGGCATTCGCAGCGGTGTAATCAGCAATCTCATGTGGTCGGGCGAGGCGCTGTCGCGCAGGATCGACCGCCTGCTCCCCGACAATCGGTTTGAGTTTATCATGTCATCGCGCGAATATGTCATCAGGAAGCCAAATGCGCTGCTCTTTGAGATCGCGCTCAGCAAGGCGAAGCTGGGTGCGGACAAGGTGTGGTATTGCGGCGACAATCCGACCTTTGACGTATTGGGCGCGCACAATGCGGGGATTTTTCCGGTATGGTATGACAATGATATCGAGCGCGGATACAGGGACTATTCCGGAGACATCGTGCCCGATTTCGAGCATTTCTACATTAAGGAATGGACGCAGATGATTCAAAGGCTTTATGAGCTGGCAGGCAGCGCAAAATAATATTTTGAGAAGCTCTCTTCGCAAGATATAGCGAGGGGGCTTTTTTGATGGATTTTACAGATGAAACAAATTGATTGACAAAGTTTCGTTCAAACGGTATCATGTTGATATATAATGCAGGAGCGTGAAGATCTTGAAAAATGCGCTTTTGTCATATGGGACCGAATGAGAAAAAGATGATATAAGGGGGATAACTGCATGAAGAATAAGTTTGGACAGATCGCCGTTCGAGTGATCGCGCTGCTGATTGCGCTGTTTTTGGTGATCGGCGCGTGCCTGCCTACCTTTGCCGAAGGCAGCGCGCAGAAGGATAAATCGATCACTGTCGCCGTGACCGGCACGATGACCTCGCTCAATCCGCTTTTGATGGATTTTAGTGAGGTGGGCAAGTATTCCACTGCACTGGCGTTTCTGCCTCTGGTGGAGATGAATCGCGACTTGGAGTTTGTAGGTCAGCTCGCCGAGTCGATCACCACCGAGGATAACATGACCTTTACCATCACTCTCAATGAAAACGCCGCATGGTCGGACGGTACGCCCGTGACCACCGCTGATGTGATGTATACCTTTTTGTGTATGGCAAGTCCGGAAGCGGGCAACCTGAGCATGAATATGTATTCGATCGTGGGCGTGGGCGATGACGGCGTGACCGAATCGGGCGCCACCGAGATAGAGGGCATCAATATTATCGATGACAAGCGCATGACCGTTACCACCAAGTGGCAGATGGCATTGGGCACATTTATGAACAACATCGGCAGATATATGCTGATCCTGCCCGAGCACGTTCTGGGCGATATCCCCATGAGTGAGCTTAAAACCCATGAGTGGTTCGTAAAGCCCACGGTAGTCAGCGGTCCATATTTCATTGAAGAATACGATCTGAACCATTATGTGTACTATGTTGCCAATGAGAATTACTGGCAGGGTACGCCAAAGATCAAGTATATCAACCTCAAGGTGGTGCAGTCGGCGCAGCTGCTGGCAGGTCTTGAGTCGGGCGAGATCGATCTGATTCAGCAGACCACCGGCGATATTCTGCTAGAGGATTACGAGAGCGTAAAGGCGCTTAAAAATGTGACCGTGTATCCCGGTAAGATGATTACCAACCAGTCGATCTTTTTTAACGTGAACAATGTACCCGATGTGCGCATCCGCCAGGCACTGCTCTACGGAATTGACCGTGAGACCATCCTGCAGGCGCTCGTTCACGGCAATGGCGAGATCGTGGATGCCTTCCTGTGCAGCGCCAGCCCGTATTACAGCGCAGAGCTGGGGGTGACCGAGTATGATCCTGAGAGGGCAAAGCAGCTGATCGCCGAAGCGAAGGCGGATGGCGCGGATACTACGCTGACGTGGCACGTTAACAGCGGCGATGCGACCTTTGTTCAGGCGGCGGCGTTTATTCAGGCGATGTTTTATGATCTGGGACTGAACCTTGAGATCAAGACGGTGGATTTTGCGGCGCTGATGAGCGTGGCAAACGGTGATGAGGCGGAAATTCTGTCCGTTCAGTATACCTATGCGCCGGTAGATCCTTATACCGACATGAGCTGGATGCTGTCGGAGTACGGCTGGACGCGCTATGTAAACGAGGAAGTCAGCGCGGCGCTTTTGCAGAGCCAGAGCATGACCGATATGGATGCCATCCGCGAGAAGTATCTGTTTGTGAATCGACAGGTGCAGCAGGATGTGCCCATGATTTCGGCATATATCATTTCGACCATCGGCGTTACGAATAATCGCCTTGTCGGTGCGCAGCCCGATGTGTTCGGCACGTTCATCAATGTGCATCAATGGGACGTTGTGGAGTAAAGGCAGCTGCTTGAGCAGATAATGAAAGTTTTTTGGGTGCAGGCTATTCACATATAAGAGGTGAGCAGATGCTCAATATCAGAGATCTGGATATTTCGTTTTACAACGGCAAAGAGCAGATCCGGTGTACAGACCGGGTCTGCTTTGACGTACAGGCAGGAGAAATTGTGGCGCTGGTGGGCGAATCGGGCTGCGGAAAGAGCATTACTGCGCTGAGTGCGCTCAGACTGCTCTCGCGCAATGCGCGGGTAAGCGGGGAGATCCTCTTTGAGGACAGGGATCTGCTGAAGCTGTCAGAACGGGAAATGGATAAGATTCGCGGATGCGAGATCGCCATGATCTTTCAGGACATCATGTACAGCTTAAACCCGGTGTTCACCATCGGCAGTCAGATGATCGAGGGAATGCGGCGGCATCTGAAGTATGATAAGAAGCAGGCGTGCGAACAGGCGGAGGCACTTCTTAAAAGAGTGGGCATACAGGATGCGCATTCGGTCATGCGCAAATATCCGCATATGCTTTCGGGAGGGATGCGCCAAAGAGTGATGATCGCCATGGCGCTTTCCTGCAAGCCGCGCATTCTCATTGCGGACGAGCCTACTACCGCACTGGATGTGACCATTCAGCTGCAGATCATGCAGCTTTTAAAGTCGCTTAGGGATGAACTGGGCATGAGCATACTCATTATTACCCATGATATCGCGCTGGTGGCGGAGATGGCTGACCGCGTGGTGGTGATGTATGCCGGGCAGTGCGTGGAGCAGGGGGATGTGAAAGGTGTGCTGGAGCGCCCGGCGCATCCGTATACGCAGGCGCTTTTAAATTCGATCCCGGATGTAAACGGCAGCAGAGAAAAGCGGCTCTATGCTATCCCCGGCACGGTGCCCGAGGATTATCAGGAGATGCACGGCTGCCGGTTTGCTCCCAGGTGTGAATATGCGTCGGCTTGTCCGCAGTCGGGAAAGATGAGGGGCGCATATGATGGACGACAGGTGCGATGTGACAAGCCCCTCGCAAGGAGCGACATAAAGCCCCTCGCAAGGAGCGACATAAAGCCCCTCGCAAGGAGCGACATAAAGCCCTTCGCGGGGAGCGAC
>CAZYQB010000197.1:0-1970 GCA_964649595.1 uncultured Oscillospiraceae bacterium
ACCCACCGCCCGCGGCTACCTCGACTACCGTGCCGAAGCCGCCCTGAAAACATATGCCGACTGGATGAAGTACAATTCCCGTTCCATTTACGGATGCACGATGGCAGAGCCTGAGTTTACAGCGCCCGCCGACTGCCGCTTCACGCAGAGCGTTGACGGGAAGCGACTGTATCTGCATCTTTTTGCCTATCCTTTTGCGCATCAGATCGTACGCGGACTGGCAGGCAAGATCGAATACGCTCAGTTCCTGCATGACGGCAGCGAAGTGTTGTTCAACGAAGGTAAATTGCAGCATTTCGGTGATGCCCTGCCGGAGGGCAGCGACATGGTAGTATTCAAGCTGCCGACCGTTAAACCCAACGTGATCGTGCCTGTTATCGAGATCTTCCTCAAATAATCCTTCCTCAAACGATTCTTCATTTTCAGATATGCCCCCTTTCAAAAGAGCAGCCGCCCTTCAATTCACAATGCGCCTGCTCTTTTTCTTATCTCACCATGTTTCCGCCCTGAATTTTGCATATTTATTAAACCATTCCATCTGGGAACATGTTGCTCTTTTTGTCCCTTTCCTCCGATGAAAAAATGCGCTACAATAGCTGTAAACAATCGTTTTACTGTACAACCACTGACTCTGAGGAGGTCCGTCTGATGAATCAGACCACGATCCGCCGTATGCTGATCGAAAATCTGGCAGATCGCTATCTGCCCAAACTGCAGTTCGACCCCAACCGCAGCATTCGCAAGCTGGTTGACATGGGAGAATGTCTGTCTCGCGGCAAGACGCAGAAGCAGTTCTTTCAGGCTGCTCAGAAGCTGCTCGAAAAAGAAAGCAGCCCCTACTATGCGTTGATTCAGCGCATAACCAGCCAATTTGATCCGCATGCGATCAAAACCTTCGGCATGAATCTGGGACTTAACAGCTGGATAGAGTTTTCCGGTCGGCGCGAAAAGCAGACCGCACCACCGTGGACCGTAATATTTCAGCTTGAAAATAAGCCGGGTTCACTCTCTCTTGATGAGTTGACCGGACTGATTCGCCAAAGCGTGGATGTCGGCATTCATACCTTTCTTTTCTGGCTCGATCAGTCCTACAGTGCATTGGACGATCTGATGGCACGCATCAAGAGCTTTTCTGACTGTGCTTTTGCGCTGTTTACTCCTGCCGAGCTTCTCAATGCCAATGCTCTCAAGCAGGCACAGCACGCACACAATCTGCTGCTCTCCATTAAGGATTCTCCGGGCGAAGATCCTGAACCGGCAGCTCATGCGCTGCGCTCTCTGCGCTGTCCATTCGCCCTTCATACCGTATACAGCACGCCTTCAGAAACTGAGAATATACTCTGCGGCAAATGGGTGGAACGTGTGAGCAAAATGAAAAGTCCCTTCGCCTTTTTCTTCCCCGGCGCAGACTGTTCCGAAGAAAGCCATGTTGCCGTACGCAATTATGCACGCGCGCTGCGCACGGCACCGCAGCAGCCGGTATTCTCCATGAGCCTGTGCGACGATGTTGCCGATGTGGACGAGCTGCTCAGCGGAAAACCACGCCTGCTGAAGATCGGCTCCGACGGCATTCTTTCTCCCTATCTGCGTTTTTCAAAGCCTGACAGCACTCCTTCCTTTTTGCCCGATCCTGTCAGATCCGCCGAGGGGTCCGTTAAAGAGCATCGGCGCATTACACTGACCGAACTTTTGATGGAATACAGTATTCCTACGGCATAAAAAGCTCTCTCAAACAATTCATTAATGCACAGGTGCATCGAACCCTGCGTCGTTCGATGCACCTGTTTTATTATGCTTTTTTACACGTCTGCAATTTCAATGGTGTAACTTGTCCACGCATTGACGATGGTAGTATCATTCCATACCAGCTCACGTTTGAAATCGTGAGTATATTCCTTATGCACATGACCGTGGAACATATAGCGCGGTTTGAAGCGGCGCAGCAGCCAGCGAAACACATCAAACCCCTT
>CAZYQB010000197.1:1980-4699 GCA_964649595.1 uncultured Oscillospiraceae bacterium
ACACGATCCTTTCCGTCGCCCAGGTCGCGCGCAGGAGCGTGTGCAACCAGCACGTCAACTCCTCTTCTCCAGAGAATTTTCGGCATGACCCGCGCAACTCTCCTGCACATCTCGCTCTCGGAATACTGATTGGGACCGGGCTTATAGCGCACGCACCCCCCAAGACCGAGTATGCGCAGTCCGTTGTGCACATACACCTTGCCATCTACGCAGATGCAGCCTTCCGGCGGCTTTTCCGCATAAGAGGTATCATGATTCCCACACACATACAGTATGGGAGCGCTGGTAAAGCAGGTCAAAAAAGACAGATAGGATGCCGGCAAATCCCCGCAGGAGATAATCAGATCGATCCCTTCAAGCCGTCGTCTGTCGAAATGATCCCACAGCATTTGATCCGGTTCGTCTGCAAGGACTAATATCTTCATGCGTCACCCTCTTTTCCCGGCAATCCCTGCCAGCCGATTGCCGACGCATCAGGTGCCGTCATATGTTTGATTCCCTGAAGCTTGACCAGCTGCTGCCCGACCTCAGTAAGCGTATCCACTTCCGGGAAGTCACCGACAACATTTTCCACCAGATAATCCATCGCCAGAATTTCGGCAGGCGACAGCGGCTTTCCACCTTCACTGCGCACCACGCCGCTTTGATCGACGATCCTGCCTGCAAACGGGCGGAATCTGCCGGTCTGAATGCCCTCGCTCAGCAGATCGACCAGCCGCTGCACGCCGTCGGGCAACTTGCGCGAGCAGATCACTTCAATCGCACCTGAAGACATTCCCAACCAGTAATTGAGCGCCTGTCTGCCGTTGGAGGGATCATCCTCATCCTTCCATGTGCCGTTAAAGATGCTCTTGAGGACCGATTCATACAGCTTGCCCCAGTACCATGCCGGAACCGCCAGATTGGTGGTAGAGCCATCCTCCTCCATGCGATACAGACCGAAATCACGCGCGGTATGATGCGGCGCACTGATATCCTTATTGGAGATGATCTTTACATTTTCCTGATGGAAGGTTTCATATACGTCCTTGCCTCGCGTGACTGACCACTCGAGATGCACTTTTGCACGAGGATTGGTCATCTTCGCGCCCAGTGCAAATGCATTGATGCTGGCAGGAATGCCGTAGATCGGGAAGTCCGCCACATAGCCGATCTGATCGTTTTCCGCCAGTGCACCGGCGATCGCGCCGATGATAAACTTGGCTTCATAAATACGCAGATAATACGAACGCACATGATGATACTCAGCAATCAGCGAGCAGTTGAGTATTTTGACATCGGGATGCTGCACCGACGGCTTGATCGAGCCGCTGAGGAATATCTGCGTGGTGGCAAAGATAACCTTGTAGCCTTCGGCGATCAGTTCTTCGATCACTCTCTCGGCATCTTCGAGCTTTACGTTATCACGGTAGGTAGTCTCCACCTTCTTGCCGAACACCTTCTCGACGTGCTTTCTGCCCAGTTCATGGCTGTACGTCCAGCCGGAGATCAAATGATTGCTGTGATAGACAAACGCCACCCTAAGCTTCTGCGGTGAAGGGCGCAGCATGGAAGCCAGCATACTTCTGGGCGAATCATCGGGCGCATCCATCAGGAGAGTCACCTGCTGCTCTTCATTGCTCTTGACTTGAAACTCCACCCACATTCTACGGATGTCCTTGGTCAGCTCATCGGTCATTTTGTTGCAGGAATCCTTGTAGCCGTAAATATCCAGATACAACAGCAGCGCATCCGCCGGAGTCATGGAAAGCTTATCTCCACCTACGTCCATAAAGACTTCGGTAAAGCGCGAATACAGCGAACGGAAATCATATACCTCGTCCTGCGTCCATTTTTCACCAGGCTGCTTGCCTGCCAGTGCCGTCAGCTCCGTAAATCTGCCTTCCTCAGAAAACCACACATTATAAATTCCTGTCGCTTCATAGAAGGTCAAAAATTCATAGTATATCCGATTTTCCTTTTCATCGGTTCGATCAGGAAGAATACGCGTAACCACGGCAGGAATATCTACCGCCCCGAGATGCTTCATAACGCTTACACGCTTGTTGCCTTCGATAACATAGAAGTTGTGCATATACTCCAGCACCGTGATGGCATCGCGCAGACCATCTTCAACTACCTGATCGTACAGCAGCATCCATTTGGTTGCAAATTCGGAACCAGGCGCAAGCAGCGGCAGAAAATTGGGGGCAAATGCACTCATACGTCCCTTTGTACGAGTACCTACGATCTGATCGATCGGAATCTGGATCAGTCCCATCGGCAGCGCCGGCAATGCAGAAAGATCGGGCACTATTTCATCGAGAACGGGCAGTTCAGGATTGAGTCCCTTGTCAATGTTGGCACGCTGAGCCCGCTTTGCCTTTTGCAGCACTTTCAAATATTCTTCTCTATCCATACATTTAACCTCTTTCACGTTCTGCGAGCTTTGATTTCCCTACTATATTTTATTATAGCCTAAGCACACTCTTTACGCAACGGTGGTTTCCGCTTTCTTAAACAAAATATTATAAATTACTGCTTACGATTCCATCTCGACCGCTTATAATACTTACTGTAATTGAGATAAATCAACTGTAAGGAGCGTTTAAAAATGAAACTGTCACCCCTCCAGCTGGCAAGATATCAGTACAATCCCAAGCTTCCGGGTATGCTCAGACACGGCATCTCCGAAATTTGCGTAAAAAACGGCAGCGCAACCGAGAGCGTTGCAGATCAG
>CAZYQB010000198.1:0-4698 GCA_964649595.1 uncultured Oscillospiraceae bacterium
TCTTGCCGGCGACCTGCTTCTTCGGGCCCTTGCGGGTACGAGCGTTCTGCTTGGTGTTCTGTCCGCGAACGGGCAGGCCGCGGCGATGGCGCAGGCCGCGATAGCAGCCGATCTCCATCAGGCGCTTGATGTTCAGGGAAACTTCGCGCTTCAGGTCACCTTCAACCTTCAGGTTGTGGTCGATGTAGTCGCGCAGCTTACCAACTTCGTTTTCGGTCAGATCCTTGACGCGGGTATCGGGATTGATGCCGGTTGCCTTGATGATGTCATCGGCAACATTGACGCCAATGCCGTAGATGTACGTCAGGGCGATCTCGATTCGCTTTTCACGGGGAAGGTCGACGCCTGCGATACGTGCCATGTGTTTCAGCACCTCCATTAAATCATACGCAGAGCCCGGCGGGCTCTCGTACCGGCGGCTCCTTTCGGGGAGCCTTCTTACTAAAGGGTTTCTATCTCAAAGACGGGAGGCAGCCGCTCCTCACGTCCTGTGTGAACTGCAATCAGCCCTGCTTCTGCTTGTGCTTGGGGTTCTCGCAGATAACCATCACGCGGCCCTTGCGCTTGATGATCTTGCACTTTTCGCAAATGGGCTTGACCGAGGGTCTCACTTTCATTTTGAGTTTCCTCCTTGCTGTTCGGTCGGTTAAGACTTGCTCCGCCAGGTGATTCGACCCCTGGTCAGATCATAGGGGGACAGTTCGATCGTTACCTTGTCGCCGGGATAGATGCGGATGTAGTTCATTCTCATCTTGCCGGAAACGTGTGCCAGTACTTTGTGCCCGTTGGGCAGCTCGACCTCAAATACGGCGTTGGGATAAGCTTCAGTAACAACGCCTTCCACTTCGATGACATCAGACTTGGACATGGCGCTCACCCCTCCTTTTGCTTGAATGTCTCAAGGCTATTGCGAATCTCGTGGTTTTCCACGCGCTCGCCCGCCATGAGCTTACTTTGCAAACTGTAAACCAGTTCTTCCGTGACATACAAGTGCTTTACGCGCTTGCGTTTGGGTTTCTCTACTTTGCGAAGATTGCCATCAGCAACATACGCAAATTCATCCCCATCCAGAGAGAGCACGATGAAGTATCTGCCTTCATCGCGACCCGCTTTGGACCTTACCACGCAGCCCTGCAGCAGTTCTCTTTCCTTTTTCATAGGAACCTCCGAACGTCGGCTCCCGGGAAGGAGAGTATCTCCGGCTCGCCGGTGGTTATCGCCACGGTGTGTTCGTAGTGCGAACAGATGCTGTGGTCTCGGGTGATTGCCGTCCACCCATTGTCGTCAATGTAGATCGGCCAGCGTCCTTTGGCGATCATCGGCTCAATGGCAATGGTCATGCCTGCCTTGAGTCTCACGCCGCGCCCTGCCGGTCCATAATTAGGAACATTCGGATCCTCGTGCATTTCGCGTCCGATGCCGTGTCCGCACATCTCGCGAATGACGCCGTAGCCGTTTTTTTCGGCGTGTTCCTGTACCGCATGGCTGATGTCGCCAAGTCGGTTGCCCTCGCGGGCCTGATTGGCTGCCAGCCAGAAACATTCTTCGGTAACACGAATCAGTCTGAGCGTTTCTTCATCCGCCTTGCCGATCGGCGCAGAAAACGCGCTGTCCGACTGCCATCCGTTAAGGATCAAACCACAGTCTACCGACAGCAGCTGACCTTCTTTAAGAGGCTTATTCGACGGGAAGCCATGAACCACCTCAGTATCCACCGACGTACAGAGCGTAAACGGATAGCCCTGATATCCCTTAAAAGAAGGGATCGCTCCGGCATCTCGGATCAGCTTCTCTGCCACACGGTCGAGATAAGCAGTCGTGACACCAGGCTCAATCAGCGTCTTGAGGTGCTCATGCACCTGATGAAGAAGCGCACCCGCTTGTCGCATCTTGCCGACTTCTTCGGTAGATTTGATCGTAATCATGCTTTACTCCGCCAGTGCCTTGAGGATTTCAGAGGAAACCTCTTCCATCGCACGGGCACCGTCCACCTGCTTGAGGATACCCTTCTCCGAGTAAAACTCGGTCAGGGGGCTGGTCTGGGCATGATATACGCTCAGACGATTAGCAATAGTCTTAGGATTATCGTCGGCGCGCTGGATCAGTTCACCGCCGCAGTCAGGACACACTCTTTCATTAGACAGCACAGTCACATGAAAAGTTCCGTTGCAGGCGGGGCATACTCTGCGACCCGACAGACGCGCGATCAGCTTCTCATCAGCTACTGCGATGTCGACCACCGCAGTAAGCTGAGAAATGCCTTCAAGCGCCTTTGCCTGATCCAGATTTCTGGGGAAACCGTCGAGCAGGTAACCGTTTGCGCAATCCGCTTCCGCGAGGCGCTCGGCAACCATTTCAATGGTTACGCTGTCCGGAACAAGCTGACCATTATCGATGTACGCCTTGGCTTTAAGACCGGTAGGCGTACCCTCTTTCATGGCCTTGCGAAACATATCGCCGGTAGAAATGTGCGGAATATTCAGTGCGTGGCTGACGACCGCCGCCTGCGTACCCTTACCCGCACCGGGAGGACCCAGAAATACGAGATTCATAAAACGGCTCCTCCAATTAGTTCAGGAAGCCCTTGTAATGACGCATGGTCATCTGGGATTCGAGCTGACGCATCGTCTCGATCGCAACGCTTACAGCGATCAGCAGCGAGCTGGAAACCAGAGGCAGGCTTACGCCAACGAGGTTCCAGACGATGGTCGGCAGAACTGCCAGCAGCGCAAGGAAAAGTGCGCCGAACAAGGTGATACGGCTGCTGATGCGTGCGATGTAATCGCTGGTGGGACGACCCTGACGGATGCCGGGGATCATACCGCCATTCTGCTGCAGATTCTTGCTCAGCTCGATGGGATTGAAAGAGATCGAGTTGTAGAAGAAGGTGAAGCCGATAATCAGCAGTGCAAAAATTACGATGTACCAGAAGCTGGTGCCGTAGAAATTCTGCCACCAAGCGTAGATGCCGCTGTTCGGGAATAGTTCAATAATCATTGAAGGGAACTGCATCAGCGAAGTCGCAAAGATCATCGGCAGAACGCCGGAAGCGTTGACCTTAAGCGGGATGTGCGTGCTCTGACCGCCGTACATACGACGACCGACCATGCGCTTGGCATACTGTACGGGAATGCGGCGTTCGCCCATATCGACCAGTACAACGCCAACAACCAGCACAAGGCTGATTGCCAGCACGATCAGACCCTGCCATACGGTTGCATAACCGACGGACAGATTTCCGAAGAAATTGATGATCTGACCAGCCAGATTAGAGAGGATACCGGCAAAGATCAGCAGCGAGATGCCGTTGCCGATGCCGTTCTCATTGATGCGTTCACCGATCCACATTGCAATGGCAGTACCTGCTGCCAGGCAAATGCCGATGGTGATGTAGTCATACCAACCGCCGACGGCAGCTCTCAGACTGATGGCGATCGCCACAGCCTGAATGAAGCCCAGACCGACGGTTACATAGCGGGTAATCTGCGCGATCTTCTTCCGACCTTCTTCGCCTTCCTTCTGGAGAGCTTCGAGCTTCGGAATAGCTACACAAAGCAGCTGCATGATGATCGACGCATTGATGTAGGGGGAAATACCCATGGCCATGATGGTGAAGTTCTGGAGACTTGCACCGGTCATCATGCTCATATACTGGAAGAAGGACTTGCCAGCAATGTTTGCCGCTACCGCTTCTGCAGACACGCCCGGAGTGGGAATGTAGCACAGAACGCGGTAAAGCAGCAGCATACCAAAGGTATAGAGAATCTTTTTGCGCAGATCAGCGATCTTCCATGCGTTGCGCAGAGTCTCCCACATGTTAGATCACCTCGGCCTTTCCACCAACTGCCTCGATCTTTTCCTTGGCAGTCGCAGTGAACTTAGCCGCAACAACAGTCAGATTCTTGGCGGTCAGCTCGCCGTTGCCCAGAATCTTGACGCCATCAAGGATGTTCTTGATGATGCCGGCTTCGATCAGTTCAACGGGGGTGACAGTCATACCGTCCTCAAAAATATTGAGGCGATCTACGTTAACAACAACATACTCGGTGCGGAAGACGTTGGTGAAACCACGCTTCGGCAGACGACGTACCAGCGGCATCTGACCGCCTTCAAATCCGGGACGCTTGCCGCCGCCGGAACGGGCCTTAGCACCCTTGTGACCCTTACCAGAGGTCTTGCCCAGACCGGAACCGATACCACGACCAAGGCGCTTGGAAGTGGTGGTCGATCCGAAAGCAGGCTTCAGTTCATGCAGTTTCATGTATCGACCCTCCTATCAGTCTTCGATCTCTTCGACCTTAACCATGTGCTTTACCTTGAAGATCATGCCGCGGATAGCGGGATTGTCCTGCTTAACGACCGTCTGACCGATCTTGTGCAGACCCAGGGCCTTGATCGTAGCGATCTGATCCTTCAGGCAGGCGATGGTAGACTTAGTCTGCGTAATCTTCAGCTTCATCTCTCATTGCCCTCCTTAACCCAGCAGTTCTTCAACGGTCTTGCCGCGCAGCTTGGCAACCTGCTCAGCGCTACGCAGCTGAGACAGACCATTCAGAGCAGCCTTAACCATGTTGATCGGATTGTTGGAGCCGATGGACTTGGTACGGATGTTCTTGATGCCGGCAGCCTCAAGAACCGCACGAACCGGACCGCCGGCGATAACGCCGGTACCTTCCGGAGCGGGCAGCATGAGAACCT
>CAZYQB010000199.1:0-4650 GCA_964649595.1 uncultured Oscillospiraceae bacterium
GCGCAAAATAAACCGCCAGATTCGCCTGTGCGCCGGAATGGGGCTGCACATTGACGTGTTCCGCACCGAAGAGCTGCTTTGCGCGCTTGATGGCAAGTCGCTCTACCACATCCACGCATTCACAGCCGCCATAATAGCGCTTTCCCGGATATCCTTCCGCATATTTATTGGTCAGGTGAGATCCCATTGCGGTAAGCACCGCAGGGCTTACAAAATTCTCGGATGCGATCAACTCGATATGCTCTCTTTGACGCTGCAGCTCCGCATCCATCGCCTGTGCCACGTCTACATCCACCGCGCGAACGGTATCAAGATCGATCATTTGAAAAATGCCTCCTTGTGAAAACGGGTTCTTTAAGATATTAGCAGGATATGCGATATTTTTCAACATATTCACTCAAGAATTTACATTTCTTCCAGCTTTTCTGCAGGATTTAGAATCGAATCCTGCAGCTCCATTTCTGTCCTTCAAAAATTTGCAGATCGAGCCGCCAAAATAAAAATATCACCCGAACTCGCATCGGGTGACTCCGCGGCGCACGCCAACTTCCGCTTATTGCTGCTACCTCTCGGTCCTGACAAGATTCACGGCATGACGTCGCACGGAACCCAATGGTCATCATTCGGGCGACAGGATGTATTATAGCACAGTTTGCGCTTCTATGCAATACAAAAAGCGATTGCCTTGCGGTAAAATTCGCGTGGCGATCGCTTTTTTACTTGAACATAATTTTATCCGGCGCGCTCAAAAAGCCTGGGCAAGCGCTCTGCAAAGGAGATTCCGCGCAGCTTGTACTGAACATATGCCTCCATCGTCAGTCCGCTTTCCTTGATGGCGACTGCTTCCTCACCCACATAGCGCACGTGCCACGGCTCAAATGCATAACCGGTTTCTTCCTCTCCGTTTTCGGGATAGCGGATGATAAAGCCGTACAGGTGCGCATTTTTCTTGAGCCAGCGGTAAGCCGGAGTATTGGCAAAGCGCTCCGTCAAATCGGTATAGCCCTCAACACCCACATCCATCGCCAATCCGGTCTGATGCTCAGAATGTCCGGGCTTTGCATTATAGCGGGAAACGTGTTTTTCCCCGGCTTCCTCCAGACGCTTTTCATAGATCTTTTTCTGAGTATAGTAGGAACGGTAGCCGGAGATGCCCAGTAGCTCGATGCCGTCCTCTTTTGCTGCCGCGAACATATCTTCAAGTGCCCTTGCCGCTTCGGCGCGCATCTGCTTTTTAGATTCAACCACGCCTTCCGCAAACGTCACGTTCACGGGAGTTAAATCGCTGGGCACATAGTCTTGGGGCAATCCATACTGCTTATTGACCAGTATCATATTGCTCTCATACACCTCGGATGCCCATGCCTGCGCAGGCAGAAACAAAAGCAGCATCGTCAGCAGGAGCATTGTCAGCCTGCGTTTCATATCATCTTCATCCTCTGAACGTGAAATTATGTAAATCGTAATTTGTTTATGCCAGTTCGATCACGCCGCCGCGCATCATCTTATCGATTTTCTGATAAAGTGCGCCGTCGAGCATACACACGACCTCAGTGCCCTCCGCACCGTAATCCTCGGATACGATCTGCCCCTTATCATGAATGAGCGAAAGGATATTGCCCTGCGAATAGGGAATCACTAGCCGCACGCGATGTCTCAGCGCGCTTATACGCTTGCTGATCGCCACTCTGAGTTCATCCAGACCTTCGCCGGTCTTCGCGGAAATAGGCAGCGCATCGGCGGTGGGCAGGAACTTGACCGGGGTAGCATCGCACTTGTTGAGCACCTCCAGCATGGGCTTTCCGGCAGCGCCCAGCTGATTGAGGACCTCCAGCACCACGCGCCGCTGCTCGGCACACTGATCGGAGGACGCATCCGACACGATCAAAATCAGATCGGCGCACAGCGTTTCCTCCAGCGTGGATTTAAACGCCTCGACCAGCTGATGCGGCAGCTTGCGGATAAAGCCTACCGTATCGATCAAGAGACAATCGCGGTTTTCGGGCAGATCGATCTTGCGCATTACCGGGTCAAGCGTTGCAAACAGCTTATCCTCTGCCAGCACATTGGCGCCGGAGAGTGCATTGAGCAGTGTAGACTTACCGGCATTGGTATAGCCGACCAGTGCCACCAGATCCTGCCCGGTCTTTTCACGGCGCGCTCTGCGCAGACCGCGCTGACGAGACAACTCTTTGAGTTCATGATCCAGGTCGCTGATTCTGCGGCGGATATGACGACGATCTACCTCCAACTGCGATTCACCGGGACCTCTGGTGCCGATACCGCCGCCCAAACGCGACAGTACCGTACCCAGCCCCATGAGGCGCGGCAGCGAGTATTTAAGCTGCGCCAGCTCGACCTGCAGCTTGCCCTCATGCGATTGTGCGCGCTGCGCGAAGATATCCAAAATAAGCTGCGTGCGGTCGATGACGCGCGCACCTGCCATCAGTTCCTCAATGTTTCGCGCTTGTGCGCCGGTCAATTCGTCGTCGAAGATGACCAGATCGATCTCCAGCGCCTGACAGGCAAGTCCCAGCTCCTGCGCCTTGCCTGAGCCGATGTAAGTTGCCGAATCGGGCTTCATGCGCTTTTGGAGCACGCGCTGAATCACGATGCCACCTGCGGTATTGGTCAGGCTTTCGAGCTCGTCAAGAGATTCATCACTTTCGATGCCCACCAGCATGACGCGCTCGGCAGTCTTTTCAAAGTTGCCCTCGCGAATGGTCTTGAGCACGCGCGCATCGGCGGCTTCGATCTCCTTGAGCCATTTTTCCTGCGGCACACGTCCGGGCTTGACCGGTCCGTGCACATGAATGGCAAGCTGACCATATTCCATTTCGCCCAGAAATGCGGCGGTGATGCCGGTTGCTCTGCCGTCCTTAACACCTATGGCGCACATCGCATCAAAGCGCAGCAGGCGCAGTGCCTGCTCATCCACGTCGGAAAGACGCGCATCTCCGCCCGGATGGGTATGGATGCAGCGGATGCCCGACAGGCGCTCGATATTTCGCCGGAGCGTTCTCTCCGGCAGCGATACGCTGGCCGCAGAGCCTACGGAAACCTCCAACACCTCACCGTCGCGAGTCAGATAAACCATCAGCTCACGATTCAGTGCCTGCGTGTGCTTGACCAGTATGTTGAGGAGCCGGTCAGGGAGAAACATATCCCTTTCCAGCTCCATGTCAAACAGTCTTTCGAGTTCAGCAAGTGCCGACTCACGAATACCTTCTATATTTCCTCGAATCATGGGACTCCTTAATATATGTCAGTCGGGTGATAGCGGGGAATTTTATTCGGAGATCTCTCCGGCTTCGAGACGCTCCTTGTAGTTCTTGATCGCCTCATGCAGTGCTTCCTCCGCCAGAACGGAGCAGTGCAGCTTGACCTCAGGCAGACCGCCCAGCTCTTCGGTAACCATCTTGTTGGTGATCTTCAGAGCCTCGTCAATGGTCTTGCCCATGACCATTTCGGTTGCCTTGGAGCTGGTGGCGATGGCGGCACCGCAGCCAAAGGTCTTGAACTTTACGTCTACGATCACGTTGTTTTCAACCTTGATGAAGATGCGCATAATGTCGCCGCACTTTGCGTTGCCTACGGTGCCGATGCCGCTTGCATCGGCGATTTCACCAACATTACGGGGATTCATGAAATGATCCATAACCTTTTCGGTATACATTTTTCTTCTATCCTTTCTCTATAGACGCATCTATCTTCAAAAAAGATGCTCTGTCATGTGGTTTTTGTAGTGTGGGAATATCTGTCAGCACCCCTTAAAACATACCGCCGTTATACAGGGGCGACATGGCGCGCAGACGATCAACGATCTCCTTGAGGGAAGTGATGACATATTCAACTTCCTCCATGGTATTCTCCTCGCTCAGAGAAAAGCGCAGAGAGCCATGTGCGATCTCGTGCGGCAGACCGATGGCGAGCAGAACATGGCTCGGATCGAGAGAGCCGGAAGTGCAGGCGGAGCCGCTGGATGCAGCAATGCCCTTGAGGTCGAGCGAGAGCAGCAGCGCTTCGCCTTCGATATAGCGAATGGATACGTTCACATTGCCGGGCAGACGAGTGGTGCGATGACCGTTCAGGCGAACCTCGGGAATGGCTTCGAGGATGCCGTCGATCAGGCGATCACGCATAACGATCAGCTTTTCATTGTGCGCATCGATGTTCTCGGTCGCCAGTTCGATCGCCTTGCCCAGTGCCACGATAGAAGCCAGATTTTCGGTACCGGCGCGCTGCGTGCGCTCCTGTGCACCGCCCTGAATCAGACGCTCCAGCTTAACGCCGGTTCGGATGTAAAGCACACCAACGCCCTTGGGCGCATGGAACTTGTGACCGGACAGAGACAGCATATCAATGTTCATTGCCTTTACATCGATGTGAACGCTGCCGATCGCCTGAACCGCGTCGGTATGGAAGCGAATGCCGTGCTTCTTGGCAATGGCGCCGATCTCAGCAATGGGCTGAATGGTGCCGATCTCGTTGTTTGCCATCATGATGGTAATGAGTATGGTTTCGGGCGTGATCGCCGCTTCGAGGTCGCTCAGACGGATCAAACCATCCTCATCCACCGGCAGATAAGTTACCTTAAAGCCTTCCTTTTCAAGCTGTTCACAGGTGTGCAGCACTGCGTGATGCTCGATG
>CAZYQB010000200.1:0-4613 GCA_964649595.1 uncultured Oscillospiraceae bacterium
ATCTTCTTGACGATGCAGAAATCTTTATCCCAGCGGCGATTCTGATGCACGGTGAACAGCACGTTGTTTTTCTTTGACGTTTCGATCATCTGATCGACTTCGGCGAGCGACATAGCGACCGGCTTTTCACAGATGACATTTTTGCCGGCGTTCATGGCGGCGCACGCCAGAGTGCAGTGTACATCGTTGGGAGTCGCCACTAAAACGAGATTTACGTCGGAAGCGAGAAATTCATTTAAGGAGTAGTATCCGGTCAGTCCTGCTTCTTCGGCAGCCTTTACGCGCTCGGGATTGATGTCGTATGCTGCCACAACAGAAACGTTTGTCACCTTCGGCGCATTGGCAAGATGCCACTTGCCCATATAGCCGAAGCCGATGATGCCCATTTTGATAGCCATAATTTGAAGGTCCTCCGGGAATGAAAGCTGATGTATATTATGATGTCCATGGAATGACGGTCAAAGTATAGCATTCGAAAAATAGTTTGTAAAGCAAATAAACCATCGTCTCTGTTATTTTTAAGAGATCATAAGACAGATTCGTGTCGATCAGCGGCGGTAGATCAGCTTTTCGATCTTTCCTTTGCCGCTGGAGGGCACTTCGGGATAGAGATTGTCGAAAGCGATCACCTTTATATAGGGCGTGATGTCCTCGGGCTTGATGCCGTTGATGCTTACATCCGTTACCGTCATTTCGCCCACGGTGCTGCTCAGATACGGGTCGAAAACCTCTACGATTTCATCCCATCTGACCGATTTAGGACCGACTGCGATCAGGCAGGACATGGGATATTCGGGGTAACTTGTGAGATTGATGCGTTCAAAGGAGATATGAGCGATGTTGGAGTTGATCTCGAAGGCACCCATCGTGCCCTTGACCGGATCGGAATTGAGGTATTCCGCCATGTTGTCAACGGGAGATACTAAATCGACATCGATATCCTCAAAGAAGATGTAGTCGCCGCTGCCTACATCGCCCTTTTCCGGCTGCTCGGTCACGGTGTTGAAGGGCGGCGTCTGAAAGTACATCTTAAAGGTTTTGATGCCGCGCACATGGGAAATGATGGCATCGGTGAGAGAGCAGTCGATGGGCGCGCCGTCGGCATAGTAATAGGTGCCCGGCTCAATGCGCATCGCCTTGTAGCGGCTGTCCTCCGACAGATCCAGATTTTCGCACAGCACGGTTTTCATCGGACCGAAGTTGACAGAGGAATTCTGCCAGTCATACATATTCAGTGCTACCAGATCGTCGCCCACATGACCGCGTATATTGCGAGTGATGAGGTTTTCGGTGTTGCCGTTGATGTGCAGACCATCAGCGTAGCATTTGACAAATTCTATATTTTCACAGTGTACGTTCGTGATGTCGCCCATCTGCACCGAGAAGCCTGCGGTGTGCGCAAAGATCATGTTGGTGAGCGTCAGGTGATCCATGTTGTTAAACAGCATGAAGGTCGATACGCCGTAGAAGCTGCGATCCATATCATACATTCCGGTTTTGCCGTAGCCCTTGCGCTCTCTCCATGATTCCTCCCATCTGCCGCCGTGAATGGAGATGTTGGTGTCGCGCACGTCGTCTTTGATGGGGGCGTGCGTGCCGTCGGCGGTGTGCTCGTTGCGAAGCAGCAGTACCCGCACGCCTTCCGCCTGACGAATGATCGCGCCTTCTTCCGCCTCGATGCGGCGGTTAGACGGGATGACAACGGTGTCGTCGATCAGATACACGCCTGCGGGAATGTGTACGATCTCGTGCTCGCTGAGTGCAGCCTGCAAAGCAGATGTCCAGATGCCGTCTTGCACCAGATGGGCGTAATCGGTCAGCAGTACCTCGTCGGTAAGCGAGGCGATCAGTGCGGCGTTTTCCAACTGCATCTGTCGGAGCTTTTCACGGATCTCGGCTTTTTTCGGATCCATAGAGACACTTCCTTTCGAATGTAGAGTTGACGACATTACTCCTTTAGAATGTCATTTTCATCCAACAGTGATGTTCACAGAGCATTATGGCAGTACATTCAGCATTTCGACAAGCTGATCGGTGCAGATGTGTACGGATGCCTGAATGGTCTCTTCGCCCGATTCGGAGAAATTTACGCATACGCAGAAATCTTCGTATTCGTAGATGATGATGCACGGTTTAAAATCTTCGGGCATGATATAGCCTTCAGAGAACGTAGCCATGCTGGAAGCTGCAAGGAAAATGGTTCCCTGCTGACCGTTGAGGGTTGTAATGAGCGTATTTCCCAGTCCGCGGGAGAAGCGCTTCATGAGAGGCTCAGGCAGCTCTGGCATGGACTCGATGCCGCCCATCATTGTCAGCAGCATTTCAAAGGAGGGCATATCGTACGCGGACGTGGAAATAGGCTCTTCTTCCATACCGGTCTTCCATGCATCGATCTGGGAGGCAATATCCTCGCTGGTGGAGAAATATTGTCCGAAGCCTTCCGATGAAATGATCTCATACAGATCATCTCTGAGCAGTTCGGCGTGCTCGATGTACCAGTTTTGATCGGCGGCGCCTGCCCATGCGCAGGAGAACAGCATAACACAAAGTAAAATGACGGCAGTCAGGTTCAGCGCAGCCTTGAAAACGAATTTCTTCATGAAAATACCTCCTCGTAATGATGATTTATTCCTCTTCTCCGATGTGGATGATTTTTTGCGCGTTCATCTTCCGGGCTTCGTCGCCGTCGTGCGTGACCAGCACGATCAGTCGGCTTTTCCATTCGCGGCATACCCATTCGATCGCCAGATCGCGTGTGTGCTCATCCAGACCGCGAAACGGTTCATCCAAGAGCAGCACGTCCGCATCGAACAGCACGCCGCGCGCGAGGGATACGCGCCGCTTCATGCCGCCGCTGTAGGTGCGCACGGGTGACTTGTTTTCGGGGTCAAGTTCGAGTGCATGGAGCGCGGCGTCGATCTTTTGCAGCGTGCATCCGGTGGTCAGACGCAGATTTTCGCGTGCGCTCAGGTGGGCGAACAGTCTGTCCTCCTGAAACACTGCTGAGAAGCGGACGCGCCCGATGCCGTCTATCCTTCCGGAGTCCGGCGCAATCAGCGAGAGCAGCAGGTTTATCAGCGTGCTCTTGCCTGTGCCTGAACGCCCCATGAGTGCCACAACACCTTTTTCGGGAAGCGTGCAGTTTAAATCGGTCAGCACCTTTTTCTCGTCAAAGGCTTTGCTGACGTGTACAAACTCGATGCTCATGAGGCACCTCCTTCAATGCGGCGGTTGATAAAGCGCATGACGGCAAGCATGGTCTGCTCCAAAAGAACGCTTAAAAGAAGTATGGCGAGCGTCCATGCGAACATTTCAGGCGCAGCGAAGAATATTTTAGCCTGATAGAGTGCCTCGCCGATGGAGCGTGATGGCAGTGCGATGACCTCTGCGGCAATGCCTGCCTTCCAACTCATGCCCAAAGCGAGTGCGCAGGCGGAGAGGAAATGCGGATATGCCGCCGGAAGATAGATGGTCCGGATGCGGATGCCTACGCTTAGCCGGAATACCTTTGCCATTTCCAGCAGCTTTTTATCGGTGTTCTCAAGTGCGGTTAGCACGTTGGTGTAGAGGATGGGCAGCACCATCAGAAAACTCATCAGTACCGATAGATATTCCGTGCGGATAAAGAACAGTGCCAAGATAACAAACGACGCTACCGGCGTGGACTTGATGGCATACATGACCGGGTGCAGCAGGGTGGAAATGAGTGGAATTATGTAGGAGAGTGCGGCAAGCAGCGTACCTGCAAGCACGCCCAGCAGAAAACCGGAGAGTATGCGCGCGAGTGAAGAAAATATCGATTGATAGAATATGGGGCTGCGCATCAGCTCAAAGAGCGTTTGAAAAGCGGTGATCGGGGAAACGAGCAGTATTTCCTGTCCGATCGATACGCTCATCAGGTGCCAGACGAGCAGCCAGAACAAAACGGCAAGAAGGCGCGCTCCTACGCGCCGGACGCGTTTTTTCGCGCGCAAGGCAGGGGAGTGCGCCTTCTCGGAGAAAGAATTAGGGGATGAGGTAGAACGCGTCATCGGGGAGCGTTCCGCCGACGGATGCGGGATTCTGCTCATACAGGGCGGTCAGATAGCCGCTGACCTTAGCTTTCATTTCTTCGCCGGAGATCATGACGATGTTGCAGGCGGGAATTGCCTTCTGCGCCAGCGCTGCATTGGCAACGATACCCAGTTCGGCGATCCATTCACCGGCTTCGGCGGGATTGGCGTTGACGTATTCGGTGGAGGCGGCATATTCGGTCAGGAACGAGAGAACCGCTTCGCTGTTGGCTTCATAGAACTCCTTGCGAACGATGGCAACGCCGGTCAGCATGGCGGATTCAGCGTTTACATTGCTCCACTCGTCGGTCAGGCTCAGTGCGATGCGCAGATTTTCGTTCTGCATCATGGCGGCGGTCACGAAGGGCTGGGGCAGTACGGCGATGGAAGCGGTGCCGTTTGCCAGCGCTGCGGCAACCTCGGTGGCTTCGGATTTGAACTCGATGGTCACGTCCTCGGCAGGATTGATGCCGTTCATGCTCAGAACGTAGTTCAGACCGTATTCCGGCGTGGTGCCCTTGCCGGTGGAATAGATGGTCTTGCCGCGCAGATCCTCTACGG
>CAZYQB010000201.1:0-4603 GCA_964649595.1 uncultured Oscillospiraceae bacterium
AAATACGGCTTTGCGATCCCCGTCAGTTTGTCTGACCTCACATTGTGTGAGAAGATAGCCCGCTTTGCGGGTTTTCTTTATTTTACAGCATTATCCTATATTTGTAAACAAAGGACGGGTCTGTCGCACAACCTTTTTCCTTCGGAAAACTGCAGCTGCGATCAACCAGATGGTTGACGGCAGCTTTTTGTGGGAACATGATGTCATGATAAAATGTTTGAGTACCGGTCAGAAAATGACTCAACAGCGACTGGCGGAAAGACTCGGTGTAGCAAAATCGATAGTGTCTTATTATGAAAGCGGAGATCGCTTTCCCTCTTAGATGTTTTGATTAAATTTGCACGCACATTTCACACGAGTACAGATTATCCGTTGGATGTAGAGAAGCGGCGCATCATAATATGTTCTTCAATGATAAAATGAAAGGAGAAATATCAATGTGACTCGAAAAATATGACTAAATGCTTGTGTTTTCATCTCGATACGATTATAATATAAAGCAGGGTCGATGCTCTATGTTCCAGCGTAATCGTCAATATCCTGTTTGAGGTAAAAACGATTATCGTCAACTGAATAGAAAATGAGACCTTAAAGCATTAGGTTTTTTCTATTCATAGAGCGAAAAACCTTGAAAAACAGGCTTTCTGCACATGAAATTGCGATTTTATGAGGGAAGGCGCAGTTGAAATTATCCTGAGAACAAGGCGTTTTCAAATGCTGATGACGCTAATGAAAAGTGCATCAGAGAGAAAAAGCAACTGTGCGAAGGAACATCCAAAGGCAGGATAGGAGTGTGCAGTTTGTCTGTACGCCCCTTATTTTATATTTGAATGGGGAGAAACAAGTATGATCTATACCAACCTGTTTCCCGGCGGAAAAATGAAGGCATTGACCCTGAGCTACGATGACGGCGTCGATCAGGATGTTGATCTGATTGCGATGCTGCGCAAATACGGCGTGAAATGCACCTTCAACATCAACAGCGGATGGTTCGGCGACGGCAACACCAGAGGTCGTCGTCTGAATGTCGAAGAAGCTAAGGCAGCCTATTCGGATGAAAATATAGAAGTGGCGGTGCACGGCTTCAAGCACGCTTATCTCGACCGACTTGCGCCTGATATGATTCCCTTTGAGATCACGCAGGACAGATATCAGCTGGAAAAACTGATGGGTCATCCCGTGCGCGGCATGGCGTATGCTTACGGTGCATATAATTCAGAGATCATTGAGCATCTGCGCAGGCTCGGCATCGTGTATTCCAGAACTACCGAATCGACGCGCAAATTCTCTTTGCCAAAGGATTTCCTCGCATGGCATCCGACCTGCCATCATCAGGATGAAAAACTGTTTGAACTGTGCGACAAGTTTCTCAATGAAGAGCGTCCGATGGATATGCAGGTGTTTTATCTGTGGGGACACAGCTATGAGTTTGACCGCAATAACAATTGGGATCGCATGGAAGCCTTTCTTGAGAAGATGAGTGGTCATGAGGACATTTGGTATGCCACCAACATGGAGATATATGAATATGTGCAGGCGTGCAGACGGCTTGTGACCTCCTGCGACGGCACGATGATCTACAATCCCAGTGCCATTGACGTGTGGGTAAAGCAGGGCAGAAAGACGAAAATTTGCGTCCCGGCAGGGAAAATGATTGTGGTGTGAGATTCGACGAAAATGTGAAAAAGGTCACATATTTTTCACATTGCGGCACTGAATGCGTTAATATACCTGCAATATACTGGGTGACAAGATATGCTTATACGAATGAATGATTCATAGGAGGATTGCAGGTGGGATTTTACGGAAAATTTTGCAAGGCAGTCATAAGCTTTGCGCGCAGGTTTAATCTTTTTCAATATCATACGCCGTCGCAGGATCAGTTTACCGAACCGGCGGTCTACATTTGCCGTCACAGTGATGCCAAGGGACCGCTTTATTCCATGCTGAATATTCCAATACAGGTTCATCCTTGGACTTTTTATGTGTTCTGCGATGTGAAAAACTGCTATAAGCACTATTCGGAATATACTTTTCCGGTGCGCTTTGGCTGGAACAAGCTGTGGGCAAAGATCGTTTCATGGCTTGGATCGCCGTTGTATGTTGCGCTTATCAAGTCAGCGGGCGCCATTCCGGTATATCGCAATGCAATGAAAATATATACTACGTTCAAGCTGAGTGTGGAGGCGCTTGAAAAAGGTGAGAGCGTACTGCTTTTTCCGGACATCAACTATACTGCGTCGACAGGGGATACCGGTGCGCTCTATGAGGGCTTTGTGATTCTTGAAAGGATGTATTTTAAGAAGACCGGAAAGCACCTGCCGTTTGTGCCGCTGCACATCAGCGATGAAAGAAAAAGCCTGTTTCTGGGTGAGCCGATACTGTTTGAGGAAGGCGCACCGTTTAAGGAGCAGCAGTTGGTCGTTGTGGAGAAGCTGCATCGGGCACTCAATGAGATGACTGAGAAGTACGGCTCGTGATTTTCATAATTAGACATAAGTACATATGAAAAAGAGGACTGAGTTTTTCGGTCCTCTTTTGAATTATATTTGAAGCAGTATATCGCACTTATGACTTTTTGATCGATGTGATTTCATTTCCAAGCAGCACGAAGATATACGGCGTACCCTTGCCGGATTTCATTTCGATGCGCACGGTATCGGTGTCAAGCTCGGTCTTGTCGCCGTTCATCTGGCGAATGAGGAGTTTGTGCGGCTCGCGCACGATATCTGCATAGATCAGTCGGCTGCCGTTGGTGCCGTTTTTGAGCAGGGTAAAGCACTTTGTGCCCTTGCCGCCGCGTGTCTGCAACTCGAGATCGACCATCAGACAGCGCTTGGCATAGCCCAGATCGCTCAGCAGCAGCAGTTCACCTTCAAAGGATCCGATGTGCGCGGAGAGAACATGATCGCCTTCTGCAAGGGAAATACCTTTTACGCCTGCGGCAACTCGTCCGATGGCAGAAATGTCGCCTACGGGGAAGTGAATCGCCATGCCGCTTTCGGTCAGCAGCAGCAGCGATTCCATGCTCTCAGGCATTTTGAACAGCGCGAGCACCTTGTCGTCGTTTTTGAGGTTAATAGCGGCGACACGCGTCTTGCGCACCGAATATTCGCTTAGTTCCGTTCGCTTGACCATGCCGTTTCGGGTGACGAACATCAGATCCCCCGTCCATTCAGCAGGCGGCAGGGACAGTATCTCGACGAAATGCTCATTCTTTTCCAGACCTGCCAGCAGACCGGACAACGGCATACCGCGATCCTTCATGCGGCATTCGGGAATTTGAGTGACATTTGCCGAGCAGCAAAAGCCTGTATCGGTGAAGAACAGTAGCTTGTGGTCGGTCATGCTGCGGATGACGCGCACTTCATCGCCCTCGGGAATGTCGGCAGCGGTCTTATCGTATGCCTTGGGCGTCATGCGTTTCAAAAAGCCGTTTGTCGTGAGCAGGATCACCGTTTCGTCGGAGGGTACGGTTTCCTTCTCGATTACGATATTGCTCGAAATATCATATGCCAGCTGAGTGCGGCGGTCGTCGCCGTACTTTTCACTGACATCAAGCAGCTCGCTCTTGATGACCGCAAGCAGCTTCTTCTCGCTCTTGAGGATGCCTGTAAGTTTGTTTATCAGCTTTTCCAGTGCGGCGTATTCGTTTCTGAGCGCGACGATCTCCAAATTGGTCAGCCGCTGCAGGCGCATATCCAGGATCGCCTGTGCCTGAATTTCTGATAATGCGAATGCGCTCATCAAGCAGGTGCGTGCTTCCTTTGGGTTTTTGCTCGAACGAATGATGCGGATGACCTCATCGAGATTGTCCACCGCGATAATCAGACCCTCCAGAATGTGTGCGCGAGCCTGTGCCTGCTCCAACTCAAACTGCGTGCGGCGCGTGACCACATTTTTCTGATGATCGATGTAGTGGCGGATGATTTCCTTGATGCCCATCAGCACCGGCTTGCCGCCTGCGATGGCGACCATATTCACGCCGAACGTGACCTGAAGATCGGAGTATTTATAGAGATAATTGAGCACCTTCTGCGGGTCTGCATCGCGCCTCAATTCGATCACGGCGCGCAGTCCCATTCGGTCGGATTCGTCGCGGATGTCATAAATGCCGCTGAGGATGCCCCTCTTTTCCTCGCTCAGGCGGAGGATCTTTTCAAGCATCGCTGCTTTGGGGACCTGATAGGGAACCTCGGTGATTACCAAGAGTTTCCGTCCTGCCGAACCGTCCTCAATGTCTACCCTTGCTCGTATCTGCAGCTTGCCGCGTCCGGTAGTGTAGGCGTTTTTGAGTTCCTCGTCGCACAGCAGTATGCCGCCGGTGGGGAAGTCGGGCGCGGGCATATGTTGCATCAGCTCGTCTACGGTGATGTCAGGATTATCCATCTGCGCGATGACCGCCTTTATCGCTTCGCGCAGGTTATGCGGCGGAATGTTGGTGGCAAGTCCTACCGCGATGCCCGATGCACCGTTGACCAGCAGATTCGGATATCTGCCGGGCAGCATATCCGGCTCTTTCTGGGTGTCGGCAAAGTTCAGGCTGAAGCTGACGGTGTTTTTTTCGATATCGCGCAGCATCTCCATGGCGAGGGCGGTCATG
>CAZYQB010000202.1:0-4597 GCA_964649595.1 uncultured Oscillospiraceae bacterium
CCTACCATACCGTTGACTCCTCCGCAGTGGCATTCAAGACCGCTGCCCGTCTGGCCTTCAAGCAGCGTGACAAGGCAAGCCCCGTACTGCTTGAGCCGGTTCATCGCGTTGAAGTTCTGGTTCCCGACGAGAACATGGGCGACATCATGGGCGACATGAACAAGCGTCGCGGTCGCATCATGGGCATGGATAAGGTTGGCGCTCTGCAGTGCATCACCGCCGAAGTTCCCGAAGGCGAAATGTACAAGTACGCCACCGACCTGCGCTCCATGACTCAGGGTCGCGGTTCCTTCTCCATGAAGTTCGAGCGCTACGAAGAAGTTCCCGCTGCCGATGCAAAGAAGATCATCGAAAGCGTCAAGCGCGAGGACGAGGACGACGAGTAATCTCCTCTTGGCAGCATAGCATCCCGCCCCATTTGATTCCTCTTTATAAAAGCGTGGAGAGAGTTTCGGCTCTCTCCTTTTTCGCATCTTCCCTGTTTTTAAGAAAGGAGTTTTGCATCGTGAAAGAGAAAACTCTGCTGACCGTCGAAAAAGACGGTTTTTACTTAAACGGCGAACCCTTCCGTTTCATTGCCGGCGCGATCCACTATTTTCGCGTTCCGCGTGCCTACTGGCGCGACCGGCTTTTAAAGCTCAAGGCGTGCGGCTTCAATGCAGTAGAAACCTATGTCGCATGGAATCTGCATCAGCCGACGGAAGATGTATTCCTCTACGAGGACGACCTTGACCTCAACGAGTTTCTCTCCATCGCGCAGGAGCTGGGGCTGTATGCCATCGTGCGTCCCGGTCCATACATCTGCTCGGAATGGGAAGCAGGCGGACTTCCGTGGTGGCTGTTGAAGCATGATGACATTCAGCTGCGCTGCATGAACGAAAAGTACATTGCGGCAATGGATGTGTATTTCGATCACCTGATCGAAAAGCTCAAGCCCATGCTGTCTACCAACGGCGGCAACATACTGATGATTCAGGTTGAAAACGAATATGGCAGCTACGGTGATGACCGCGAATACCTGCGCTATATCCGCGACGGACTGATCCGCCGCGGCGTGGATGTGCCTCTGTTCACCTCCGACGGCGCGACCGACTGGATGCTGACCGGCGGCACGGTGGAAGGCTGTCTGAAAACCGCCAACTTCGGCAGCCGTGTATCCGAGCAGTTTACAAAGCTGCGCGAGCATCAGATAGATGGACCGCTGATGTGCAGCGAGTTCTGGAACGGCTGGTTCGACCACTGGGGAGAGATGCATCACATCCGTGACCCGAAGGAAGCCGCAAAGGCATTTGACGAACTGCTGGCAATGGGCGCATCGGTATCGGTATATATGTTCCACGGCGGCACTAACTTTGGCTTTATGAACGGCGCAAACTGCCCCGATACCAAGTACCACACGCCCGAATACCAGCCCACCGTCAGCAGTTATGACGACGATGCCCCCATCAGCGAACACGGTGAACTGACTGAGAAATACTTCCTGCTGCGCGACGTGGTCAGAAAGTATGCGCCCATTCCCGAAATCGACATTGCACCGGTAAAGTGCAAAGCTTACGGCGAGGTCAAATTTACTCACTCCGCCGACCTTCTGAGCCTTGCCGACAGCCTCTCCTCTCCCGTCAAGATGACTCTCCCGCAGCCGATGGAAAAGCTTTCTCAGGGCTGCGGCTTTATCCTCTACCGCACGTTCGTCAGAGGACCTCGCGAAGGCTTGCAGCTCATCATCGACGGACTCCATGACCGCGCACACGTTTTCGTAAACGGGAAGTTCCGCGGCATCCTCTACCGCAACGACACAGAAGCAAAATTCCGTATTCCCATTCCCCAAGAGGGTGCTGAGTTGTCCATACTCGTCGAGAATATGGGACGTGTCAATTACGGACAGCATCTGCTCGACCGAAAGGGCATCGACGGCGCAGTGCGCCTGGGACAGACCTTCCATTATCACTGGGAAGCCCTGCCGCTGCCAATGGACGACGTAAGTCGCATTGCCTTTGAGGGCATCACGCCCTTTGAAGGCAGACCTCAGCTGCTGCGCGGCACATTCCATGTCGATGACGAGCCCGCCGACACCTTTGTGCGCATGGACGGCTTTAAAAAGGGCATCATTTTCATCAACGGACGCGCTCTGAGTCGCTACTGGGAGATCGGTCCGCAGAAAACCGCATACCTGCCTGCACCCTTCCTCAGGAAAGGTGCAAATGAGATGATCGTTCTTGAACTGGACGGACGCATCGCAGACTGCGCACTGCTTACCGACGCGCCCGACCTCGGAGATCCCATACCCGCGAAATAAAGCATCATCCCGATGCAGACAAAGTCTGGATTTCGTCTGCATCGGGATGATCTTTCATTGATTTTCCGCAAGGCATTTTCTGATCGCCTCCGACAGATAGGGCATGGATGAAAGCGCCTGAGAAAGCGTGTTTTCATTGTGACCCACCTCTATGAGTATAGCAGGCGTACCGACGTGCTGATTGTAGCGCCCGTTTTTGACCATGACCGAACGGCAGAGGTCGCTCACCTGCTCATTGACCGCATCGGTAAGGCGAACGGCAAAGCGCAGATTTTCTTCATAATCCGGCTTGACCTCATAATCGCCGCCGTTTCCGATGAGCACCATCAGCTGTGGCAGCTCATGTCCGTTATACCGAATGCATTTAAGCAGCGAACTATTATAGGCATCCCGATGCAGATCAATGTACAGATCAAATGTCTCTCCCTCATAGCTCTGAAGCGTTTCAAGCGAACGCGCATAAGCAGTGCTGAGCTTAGGCGGCTCATGATCTGTCAGATCATGCACCACCTCGATTCCCTGCTGCCTGAGAAGCTCGCTCAGCGCCTCGCCCACCCGCACCACCGAATAAGACGGATCGGCAGTGCGCCATGTTTCGGTTTCTATATATGGATCCTCTGCCACCTGCGTATAGGCTTCATGGGTGTGCGTGTGATAGATCAGCACGCGCAGCGGATCTCCGTCCGGCTCTACCGGCTCGGGCTGCTGCTCATTTTCATTCTCATCTGTGCGCACGATCTCTATGATGATCTCGTCCACTTCCTCATCGGTATGTTCATTTTCGGGCAGAGGTTCCTGTGTAACGGAAGGTATGATCGGATCGATCACCGTATCGGATATGGAAAAGGCGGCGGCAACCTGCGCCGCCGCCTGAGTGTCCACCATCGATACGCCGCTGCTTCCGGCAGGAACATCGCTTCGCGCAGCGGTGCTTATCAGGATCACCGCCAGCACAACCGCCAGCAGCAGTGCGGCAATCACTACCGCCACCTGCGACATTTTGTAAACCTTGATGCGAACCATCCTTTATCCCTCCCTTGCACTATCCATCCTATTCTCACACACATTTCTCTATTCCCTTTTCTTTTCTCTTATTCTTATCTCTGAATCCATCTCCCAAAACCACAAAAACACGCCGGATCCATATCCAACGTGTTTTTGTTTGTATAAAAGCGATCTATTAAATTACACCAGTGCCTCGTCGTTCTCCAGCGGAGCATCCTCAACGGAACGAATCGCCCAGCGAGCCATGACCATGGTGGTCTTCTGTGCGCCGATGCTGAGGGTAACGGTGTCATCCTTCAGGGCAACGACGGTGCCATAGATGCCGCCGATGGTGCATACGCGATCGGAAACCTTCAGGTTGTCCAGCATATCCTTGATAGCCTTTTCCTTCTTGCGCTGCGGACGGATCATCATGAAATACATCGCAACAAACATCACGACCATGATCAGCAGACTGGGAATCATTTCCAGCAAACCAGCCTGGCTGTTGGTGGCAGCAGCGGTTCCATCGAGCAGAGTGTACAGATTGAACATGGGTAATCTCCTCCATAACCTTGTTTTGGGTGTACCGATATATTATACTTGAGGTTTGGATTTGACGCAATCCTTCTTCACAAGTTTGTTATGACTTTTTTGTTAACAATTTTTACACAAGTCTGTTCTTACCAGTTGCCGCGGCCATGCTTTGCATAGAATTCCTCGACATAATCGCCCAGACAGTCCTGCTCGATGGCATCGCGCATTTCTTCCATCAGTCTGAGCAGGAAGCGCAGGTTGTGGATAGAGATCAGTCTGAGCGCCAGAATTTCCTCCGCCTTGAACAGGTGACGAATGTACGCACGGGAGAAGTTGCGGCAGGCATAGCAGTCGCAGGTTTCGTCCATGGGACCGAAATCATGCGCATATTTGGCGTTGCGGATGACCAAGCGACCATTTCGGGTAAAAGCAGTACCATTTCGGGCAACACGGGTGGCCAGCACGCAGTCAAACATATCCACGCCGCGCAGCACGCCTTCAATCAGGCAGTCCGGGCTGCCGACGCCCATGAGATAGCGCGGCTTATTCTCGGGCATATAGGGCGCGATGGCATCCAGCATATCATACATGACATCCTTCGGCTCGCCGACCGACAGCCCGCCGATGCCAAAGCCGGGCAGATCGAGCTTCGACATTTCCTTAGCGCATTCGATGCGCAGATCCTTGTAGAACGCGCCCTGCACGATACCAAACAGCGCCTGATCGTCGCGGGTCTTTGCCTTCATGCACCTCTCCAGCCAGCGCAGCGTGCGATGCATT
>CAZYQB010000203.1:0-4569 GCA_964649595.1 uncultured Oscillospiraceae bacterium
TTCTCCGCCATACCACACCCCCTTCGCGATGATCTGTGTGTTTTCCAGCTAACTTCCCCTTACGGTGACAAGCCCCCTTCAAAATCAGGACCCACCCCGGGGGATATGCTCACTTTACCGGATGCACGTCCCCATACTGATCGAAGAAATACTCTTTGCCGCCATAAGCTGGATTATCTGTCTCTGCTGCATCGTGCAGCTTCTTATGACATGACCTACACAGCAGTTGAAGATTGCTTATGCCCAGCGTGATGGAAGGATCATTGATGTTTTGAGGAGTCAGCGGCTTGATGTGATGTACGATCTCGCCCGGATCACCGCACACCTCGCACAATCCATGCACATACTCCCGATAAAACGCTCTCATCTTCTTCCATTCCTTGGAATCGTAAAACACTCTGGCAAACTCCTTACTCATATGTATCCCCATAATAAAAAAGAGCAGCCTCTCGGTTGCTCTCCTGCGATGATACTATTTTACCTCTTGACCACTGCCCCTGTTTCACCGTTTTTTATCCAGCGCACAAAAGAATCGTCTGCGCGTCTTGGTGAATTGATTGATCCCCTGCGGAATACTCAGATACTGCACCGCAACCCGATCACACACATTGGCGATCAGGCAGGCATACAATGCACTGCTCCCTGCTGCCGCTTCCCTTGCCGCCTCCTCGATCAGAGCTACATCCCGCGCATCCTTGCTCTCAATAGCATACATCGCACTGCGTTCGGTCGGTCTGCCGATATTTCCTTTGCTATGACCACCTTCTGCCTGTCCCATTGAGCCGCTTCTTGCCGCCGCAATCCTCGCTTTCTTTTCCCGATACTGCCAGCAGAACCGCTGAAGCTCACCCACGCGCTCACTGCTCAGATCAGGAATTTTCGGTGTCCATGTTCTCATCAATTCTTCTCCTCATTGCCCTGCGGCGGTTCGCAAAACTCAGGATACGCTTCCCGATTCTCCGGCGCACGGGCTTGAACAAACCGCATCGCCTTTCTCCATCCGCGCATACACCCAACCTTATACGCTGCCCATGCCGCATACACAATCAGTCCGTCGATCAGCAGCATGGCGATCAGCGCCACAACGATCTTTTCAATCATTCTTCTTCCTCCCGTACCTGCCTTGATGCCATTTCGTTGAGCGTCTCAAACCATTCCGCCGTGATCTCAACGGTATTGAACCGCTTTGCGCACGTCCTGCATTCTCTGCGCCTGTTGACGGCGATCAGCATCTCATCTTCCCTGCTGTCGATCACCTTGGTATCGTTTCCGCACTTCGGACATACCATGCTTTCAACTTCCCTTCACATCTATCGAATGTAGACAGTATAGACAAGGTAGACCGTATTTCTATAAACTATATTTTCGTTTTTCATTTTTCTCTGAAAATGCTGTCTATGTTGTCTATACTGCCTTGCTTCTTTATTATTTTGATTTACTTTATTGATTTCCAACAAGAGAAAAGAGTCTTATCTACTATTTATATATCAAACTCCGACATATTGGAGCAGAATCGACGTGTAGACAGCACTATAGACAACCCTATAGACAAGCCATAGACAGTCTCATGCCGACAGGCTTCTATTCATCAAAGGGTGTTTGCTCATCGACCTGCTTCCAGATAACCTGCTGTGCTCTGCGGCACTCCCATACGCGCTGCTGTCCATATTTTCTGCCCGTGTATTTTCGTGCTGGCAGTCTGATCCACTCATCAGCAAACTGTCCCATCAACTGTGCCAATGGCGCAAGATCAATCTTCGGATTGGGTTTGCGCTGATCGTAATCATTGCCCAGTGCCTCCGCCCACAGCTCCAGCGTACAGACATAATCGCCTTCGCGCTTGGTCTGAAGATATTTTTCGATCAGACCGATTCGTGCATCTTCTTCCACCGCGCTCTCCTGCGCCTGCTTGATCTCGCGCATCAGTCTGTAATCAGCGTGCGGAGAGAGCTTGTCTGCCTTGAACAGGGCTAACGCCTCCGCCCAGCACTGCGCGATGTCAGCTTTGACTTCATCCTTATGCCGATGCAGCTCAAAGCCCGACGAATACACCTTGATGGGATAAAATCTGCGGTTGCCCGTCCTGTCTGACAGAAACTCGGGCGAATTGGTGGTGCCGATGAATATGCATCTGCGCGGATAATCATCGGGATAGCGTTCATATGGAATCCGGTAATGATCGACCTGACGGGTCAGATATGCCTTGATGGCTTCCACGTCCTTTGCACGCTTCAAAGCCAGCAGCTCGCTGATCTCGCAGATCCATGCGCCTTGTATCGCTTCGATGCCACGCTGTCCCTCAACATCGGTGATGTCATGAAAATACGCATCATCCATCGCCAGCCAGCGAATGAAGGTGGATTTACCCTCGCCCTGCTTCTCGCCGATCAGGATCGGCACCTCGTCAAACTTGCATCCGGGATCAAATGCCCGGTGGATGCCTCCGGCAAAAATGAGCCTGCTGACCTCGCGCGTATACGGCGTGTCCTCGCATTTGAGCCATTTGATGAGCATCGTTTCGATGCGCTCCACGCCATCCCACTTGAGCGACTCAATCATCTGGGTCACAGGATTATATAATCGCTCGGTGGACAGAATGTTGAAGGCATCCGTATGGTACTGATCGCGCCGCAGACCGTATGCATAGGACAGATGTGCCTTGCTTCGTGAATTGACTGCTTCATTCCACGTCACGATCTCACCGTCCTGCTCGATCTCCACACATCCGGTCATCTCGTTGCGGCGCATGGTCATATAATAAGGGTCGCTTGCCATCGCATCATAGAAATTCTCAATTGACTGCACGATCTTCCCCTCAGGCGTGCGCCGAAGCTCCAGCTCAACCGCTTTGCTGCGCCATCCGCCGGACGGCTGAGCATCGTCAGCTCCTTCGTTTACGGCGGAGGCAAGCCCTGCTGCCATATCCAGCGCACGAATGTAATCATCAAAATCCGTGCTCAAGCCCAAGTCTTGTGCACGCATCCGGATTCGGATTTTCGCCGCCATGCGATCGACAGGCATAAGATCATACATATCCACCGCCGCATTCATCAGTTCATCCGCGTCCATACCCCGGATCGCGTTTAAATCCAGCATTTGTTTTTCACCTCCTTTGTTTGTAGTTACTTCTCCAAAATCCTCCCTCGCTGAGGGAGCCTTTTGGTTAAAACTCGGTATCATCCAGCACATACCGTGCATAGTCAATATTTCGTGCCGCTTCCACCCATGCCGCCGGATACGGCGCGTTGGGATCGGTGGGCGCATTGTCACGCATCTGCACCGCCCATTTTGCCCACTCATCCTGCGCATCGGAATATGCCCTCCTGCGCTGCTCCCTGCGCTCCTTCTCCACCTCACGCGCCCTCTGCGCCCGCATGATCTCAAGGCGCCTGCGCATATCGAGCTGCTGTCCTTCGCCCACCGGCAAGCCGAGAGAAAAGTCCTCATTGATGCGCTGCACGGCTTCCATTGCCGTCAGTCCCAGCAGCCTGCCCACGAAATCCACCGCATCTCCGTGGGCATGGCAGCCAAAGCAGTAAAAGGAATCCTCATACAGCTTCAGGCTGCCTGTCCTCTCCCCGTGAAACGGACAGCAGATGAAGCCCTTCTTCACGCGCTCCTGCAGAAGATATACGCCTGCGATCTGCTCCATGGTGAGCTGCTGACGGATCAAAGCTGCCGCTTCACTGATTTTTATGCGTGTCCCATCCATCTGTCTCTTTCGTCCTCAAGCGATCTTCTCTTTGATCTTCGCCGCCCACCTGCGGTCAAGATCCTCTGATGCGCCCACGATCATCGAAACAAACAGCGGATGATTATCGTATGCCTTGCTCAGTGCGACCATCTCAGCCATATACGCTTCCAGCAGCTCCTCCGTTGGCGGCGTGTCACGGTATTTCATGAAAAACCGATAGACATCCGCAAATATCTGCCGATCCTGTGCCTCGGCAGGGTCAAGTGTCTTTTTCATTTTCCTCACCCTTCCTCAATTCCTCCTGCAATGCTCGAAGCAGCAGTTCACGGATCAGCCGCGCCGTGATCGCCTCGTTGCACAGCAGGATATGCACGTCATACCGATTCGCCCAGGCAAACAGGCTGCCCAAAAGCGCATTGGGATGCACACGGCTTCGGTAGGTGCCGTTTGCCGCCTTGAGCCAGCTTGCGTTCTCAATCAGAATCCAGATCGTCGTTCCGGCAGCCGCAGCCCTCTGAAGCTCCCGTTCAAATCGCACCCGCTGTGTACTGCAGCAGGCGCACATTTCTGTGAGGTCTTGTTTCCTCTCAATCGAGGTCGGCGCGATGATCTCATGTCCGTTCTCGTCCTTAATGGCGATCATGTAATCCCCTGCGTCGAGCTTTCGTCGTTCATACGGCATTTGCAGCGCCGCCATGCGCTGACGGAAGGCTGGCGTGTCCTGCTCCCGCGTATCCACCAGCACATAGGCGTGTTTCATCAGCCAGTCAAGGCTGTTTTTCGCCGCCATCAGAAGGGAATCTCGTCATCATCGATCATCGTGAACCCTGCATTGACGGCAGGCGCAGAAGGCAGAGGCTTGTCCTTGAGCAGAC
>CAZYQB010000204.1:0-4527 GCA_964649595.1 uncultured Oscillospiraceae bacterium
GCTCATGAACAAAGCGCAGACCGCCGATGAGATGACGATGGTCATACAGCCACTTTACGCGATCGATGACATACTCGGTCTGAGAGAGGGTGAATACGCGGCGCGGGAAGGCGAGACGTACCATTTCAACGGAGGCGATGCGCTCGCTGCCGTCGGCGTTGCGCTCTTCAGAGAGCGTGCCGCGCTCCATGCCGCGGATGCCGCCGCACAGATACAGCGCAGAAACCAATGCGCCTGCGGGATACTGATCGGCAGGAACGTGGGAGAGTATGGCACGGGCATCCAGATGCGCACCCAAACCGCCGCCAGGGGTGATAACGGGGATGCCGCACTCATCAAGTGCCTTGACGCAGTGATTGATGAACTGCGGTCCCTGAGAGATAACGTCCATATCCATCGTTTCGTCGAAGCCGATAATCAGCGCTTCCATTTCTTTGACGGACATACCGCCGTAGGTCAGGAAGCCTTCAAACATGGGAACATAGTCCTCCATTGCATGATACAGAGCTTCATCATGAACGAGGATTCCGCCGCCGCGACCAAATCCGAACTTACGACCGGAGAAGTAGATGATGTCGAACAGATCGGCGATCATGCGAGTGATTTCGCGGACGGACTTATTCTTCATAGACTCCTCACGGGTCTTGATGAAGTACAGGTTATCCTGCAACAGGGAGGCATCCAGAACGGTAGGAATGCCGTATTCCTTGGCGAGCGCAGTAGCAGCCTTCATGTTTTCAAAGGAAACGGGCTGACCACCGATCAGGTTGGTGCCGGCTTCGATGCGCAGGTAAGCAATGTTGGATGCACCTTCATGCTCAATGCAGGTGCGTACCTTATTCAGATCGATATTGCCTTTGAACGGCAGAGTGCTCTTGGGAATCAGCCCCTCATCGATGACCAACTCTTCAACGCGACCGCCCAGACGAGTGATGTGCGCCTTTGCGGTGGTGAAGTGGTAATTCATGATGACGCAGCTGTTAGGCTTTACATAGTGCTGAGCGATGATGTGTTCGCAGGCACGACCCTGATGGGCGGGCAGCAGATAGGGGATGCCAAAGATCTCTTCCAGCTTGTCGCGCATACGGTAGAAGGTTTCGCTGCCGGCGTAGGCATCATCGGCGCGCAGCATAGCGGCCTGCATATTGTCACTCATGGCGTTTACGCCGGAGTCGGTCAGCATATCCATAAAGATATCGCCATTGTGCAGAGCGAAAGTATTATAGCCAGCCTCCTGCATACGGGCAAGGCGTTCACGGGCAGGCAGCAGAGTCAGCTTCTGCACGATCTTGACCTTGTGCATTTCGATCGGTACAGCAGGACGGTTGTAGAATTTAATTTCAGGCATTGGTATCTCCTCCGAAACGGTTGTCAATTTCTGTCGTATAGTATATAATAAAAATCAAAATCGATAAAGCGGATAAATTAGATTCTTTGAATCGATATATTCGATGGAGGTACTATGGAGATCAGAAATCTGATTACATTTGTCCAGGTAGCGGAATTGAACAGCTTTACAAAAGCAGCAAAGGCGTTGGACTATGCACAATCTACGGTATCATTCCAAATCAAGCAGCTTGAAAATGAACTGGGATGCCTGCTGTTTGAACGCATCAATCATACGCTTATATTGACCGAGCGAGGACGTGAGCTGCTTGAATATGCGCAGCGGATCCGACATCTGACCGATGAATTCCGTCAGAACATGAACGAGTCAAAATCACTCAATGGTCATGTGCACGTCGTCACGCCCGATTCGGTTTGCGAAGCCATGCTGACGGATCATTATGCCGATTTTTATCAGCGCTATCCAAATATTACGCTCAAGTATTCCACCGCTGATACTGAGGATATGTTTCGGATGCTCGACCATAACGCTGCTGATATCATTCTGACATTAGACGGTCATGTCTATCAGAAGGATTATGTTATTGCCAGAGAAGCGCAAATGACGACGCATTTTGTGGTGGGAAGCTGTTCTCCGCTTGCAAAGAAGAAAGTCCGATCCATTCGGGAGATCATCGGAAACCCGTTTATTTTGACGGAGAAAGGTATGGGATACCGCCGCGTGCTGGATGAAAAGCTGGCGAAAATGTCGGTAGAAATTCATCCGGTGCTGGAGATCAGTCGCACCGACCTGATTACCAAGCTGCTTGAGGATGGAAAAGCAGTATCCTTTCTGCCTGACTTCGTGACACGCAAAAAGGTGGAAGAGGGCACTTTGTGTTATCTGGATATCGCAGATGTGCAGATTGAAATATGGCAGCAGCTGATCTATCATCGAAACAAGTGGATGTCGCGTACGCTTAAAGCTTTTATTGAATATGTGATGGAAAAGGAATTCAGCCGATAGAATGAGGCTTTCTAACCGTCCAGCCGCCCTCTCAGCTTCTGAAGCGCCTTCTTTTCGATGCGGCTGACATAGCTGCGTGATATGCCCAGTTTGTGTGCTACCTCATGCTGCGGCTGTGCCACTCCGTCGATCAGTCCGTAGCGCAGTAGTATTACGATGCGCTCGCGCTTGTCGAGAATTTGAGAAATCAACTTCATGGCGCGTCCGGATTCGATTTTGAGCATAACCTCATCGGGGATCTGATCCGGATCGGTACCCAATATGTCGATCAGGGTGATTTCATTGCCCTCGGAATCGGAGCCGATGGGTTCATTGAGCGAGATTTCACTGCGGTTTTTTTTACTGCTGCGCAGTGCCATGAGTATCTCATTTTCGATGCAGCGGGAAGCATAGGTGGCGAGTCTGCCGCTTTCGGGCTTATAGGAGCGCACTGCTTTGATAAGACCGATGGAGCCGATGGAGATCAAGTCATCATTATCGATGCTTGAGTGAGCGTATTTCTTGGAGATATGTGCTACCAGACGCAGATTGTGTTCGATGAGAAGCTGCCGTGCTTCTTCATCGCCCGATTGGATGCGTTCGATCAGTTTTCGCTCTTCCTGCGCGGAAAGTGTTTTCGGAAAGGATGATCGGCTGGTTACATGAGAAAACAGCGTCCATACGTTGTCAAAGATCCACATCAGCAGCTGAGAAACAGGCATGAACATGATAGGTACCTCCATGAATCAGAGATTTGCCTTATCAGTTTATGAAGAACTGTGCTTGTGCCTTGCCTGTCCGTAAAAGATGAAAGAAAAAGAAGGTGCAGCTTGAGGATGATGAGAAAATCAAAATGGAAAGGAGAGAATAAAGATGGGCGATTCTGTATGTGTTCTGCAGTGCAAGCAAGGAATATATAAAGGACAAAGATTTGAATTTTTATCGGGAGATATTATCGGAAGATTCGATGAGTGCCGGATCGTATTGAAGGATCAGATGACGTCGCGCCTGCACTGTATGCTGTTGTTTGTTCAGGAAAGCTGGTGGGTTATTTGTTTCGGGCTGAATGGTATGGTGATCGATGGAAGGCGCTTTTCGGCAAGTCAGGAAATGATACCGATCAAAAGAGGATCTGTATTAGAGATCAATAAAGATACTTTTATCGTGTTATAATGGACATGATGAGAAAATCCCGGCTCCGTTTTTTGGAACCGGGATTTTGCAATATGATCAGCACAACGAATGTTCAATTACAGCGTAGCCAGCAGGATGAAGTTCAGAATGAACAGACCGGTGGCAACCCACAGGATAGGATGGATGTCCTTGATCTCCTTCTTGCAGATCTTAGTGACGCAGTAGAAGATGAAGCCGGCGGCGATGCCGTAGGAGATGCTGTAGCACAGAGCCATGAAGATGCCTGCGAAGAAAGCAGGGATTGCTTCGGTCAGATCTTCCCAGTCGATCTCCTTGAAGGAGGACAGCATCATGATACCAACCATAACCAGAGCAGGAGCAGTGGCTGCGGAGGGGATAGCGCTGACGAAGGTGGCAAGGAAGGCGCTCAGAGCGAAGCAGATGGCAGTAACAACGCTGGTCAGACCGGTACGTCCGCCTGCACCAATGCCGGCAGCGCTCTCAACAAAGGTAGTGGTGTTGGTGGTGCCCAGGATGGCGCCGATGGAGGTGGCGGTAGCATCTGCGAACAGAGCCTTGTCCATCTTGGAGTTGAAGCCGGTGCCGTTCTCCAGAGCAGCTTCGTCAGCGTCGCTGAAGATGCCTGCGCGGCGACCGGTGCCGATGAATGTGCCGATGGTGTCGAAGGTGTCAGACAGGCTGAATGCGAAGATGGTGATCAGAACCAGAGGCAGTCTGGACAGATCGGAGAACAGAGCAGGCAGACCTGCGGAAGTGAAGATCGCGCCGAAGGTAGTAGGCAGAGACTTGCAGGCCTCTACGAAACTGATGGTGTCGCCAGTAGCGGTTACGCCCATGGGGATGCCGATCAGTGCAGTAACAACGATGCTGATGAGGATAGCGCCCTTAACCTTGAGCAGGTTCAGGATGACGATCAGAGCCATGCCGATCAGGAACAGCCAGAAAGCGGGCTGGTTCAGAGTAGCCAGTGCGGGAACGCCGCCGCTAAAGTCGATGATGCCGACATTCAGCAGACCGATGTAGGCAACGAAAATGCCGAT
>CAZYQB010000205.1:0-4507 GCA_964649595.1 uncultured Oscillospiraceae bacterium
GCTGATGTTTGAGGAATATATTCCATAAAACACTTCGACATATACCGAAGAATCGAAAGAGGAGGCGGTTTATCATGAAGCGGTATGCTCGTGAAACGACCTTTCTGCTTTTGCAGCTGTGTATATTTTATCTCTTGCCTTTATTCGTAAAGGCTGCCGGTCCCATCGGCACGGTGCTGCTGATCATCGCCTCAACCTTTGCCCTCTCCCTTTTTCTGGGCAGCATTTCAGCCAAAAAGATAAAATACCTCTATCCTATAGCAATCTCTCTGCTGTTTATCCCATCCGTATTTATCTTCTACAACGAATCTGCTTTGATCCATGCCGTGTGGTATTTGGCAATCTCCGGCATCGGCATAGCAATCGGATCCCTCATCCGCAGACTTTTTTGCACAAATAAGCATTTACAAAGGAGATTGAAGAAACAATGAGCGTCCTCGTACCTGCCGGATTTGTCAACAAAAATGAGCAGTGCGACACCATCGAAAATGTCCTCTGCCCCAATTGCGGCAATATTACATCCTTTATAAAACTCAAAAATACCACCACCGGCACGGTAATATTTATTCCCGTTGCCAAAACGACCAATGCCGCCGCGGTGATATGCACCGGCTGCAAATCGGTTTTTGACGTAAGAAAGAAGGATTTTTCGCACATCCGCAGCAGTGCGGATGTGCTGCAGGCAATTCAGAACTGCCGCGACGATAAGGTTAAAGAACGTACCAAATATGATGCAGGTTTTTCGTCAAAAAAACAGACCGTCGCAGTGCTTCTGGCATTTCTGCTGACCACTTACGGCGCTCCTTTCTTCTATCTCGGAAAGCCTTTGTATGGCATTGCGTGTCTGGCTGCTTCCATGTTCAGCGCCGTTTTCATGTGCTTCCCGGTGCTGTTCGCAATCGTATTGGGCGGATTTGTATTTGCCTTTATGATCGCAGCAGGCAAAGTGAAGGACAAGGAAGGCAAATACATCGCTAGCAAGAAGCAGCAGGAATACCTCATGAATCTGCCCAAGGCATGATCGGGTATATCTTTCTCTGCGACTTATCTGTTCAATTAAAAAAACTGCTCCCGACTACACGGTCAGGAGCAGTTTTTTATAAATCATTCCATTTTATATTCCATCTTACATCTTTGCCAGCGCGAAGTTTAATCATCTGCAAATGAAGTACGTGCTAAATTTGCATTTATAGTATTTTTTTCTCTATAAAAAGCACAATCAACCGACGAATGGCATGGCTGGTCTAAAAGTATACAAGCACCATCATTACGCCGATATTGACACCACGCAATATGCCGTGATATATAACCGTCTGGTCTAAATTCAATTCCACCCCATTCCATTCCCTTTTGCGTATACACATATGTGATAAAAAGCGAATCTATCAACGACTCAACTGATAATTTTGCGCACACATTCCAAAGATAATTACGCACTATTTTGCTACTAATTGCCAATATATCTTCTCCAAAGAGTTTCTTAAACGCTCCGTATAAGTAATCTTTGACATGCTTAATAGTTACAACATTCTCCAATTTAATCGTTTTATCAATTGGAAATGCTATAGATTCAATTGTATATGGATTACTTCCATCACTGTGCGACACACCAAGTAAATATTTTCCATTAACAGGTTTTTTAGAATTTTCATAAACACAGTACGAAAGTGATGAAATATATTTTCTAAACATGGAATATTGGTTATACAGCGCAGTTTGGGCTCTAAAAAATTCACTAAAACCCATAATTCTACTTCGATATGTAATAAAACAATTGTGTTTTTCTCCTTTTGAGAATTTCATCGATGCTTGTATATACTCATAACGTTCCATATATGCAGATAAAAGCACTTTAGTATCTCTAATAGTTGAATTATGGCAAACTCGACTAATTTGACAACTATTGAAATGCTCAATCTTTTTCCTTAAATCATTCTGCTCATCAAGCCAATCATAAAACTCATCAAGCCACTTACTATAGCTTTGCTGATAAATTTGATTTATTGAAAGCACTTGTTCTTGCAATAAACCAACATCCCGTCGTATATCATCAGGTATGAATTTCGATTCACTCAAAATAATTCCCACCCATACCTCTCCCTTCCTTATTTTTCTAAACACATAATTCACTTTATAATCTCCCCACCAAAAACTACGCATTCTATACAGAGAAATTATTTTGTGTCAGTTTTACATCTTTGCCAGCGCAAAGTTCTTATACGCGTCGTCCTCGGTAACCTCGCGAATCACTTTGAGCTGCTCAGGGAATACGATTTCGGTATTTTCATCGCTCAGTTCCAATTCTACAATGGCGCGGTCTTTCCAGAAGGGATATACGTCAATTTCGAAATACTGGTTGTTATACGTCAGGCAGTAGCGGGTTTTACGCACCGGATGAAGCGATATGTCGGCATCCATCAGGAGCGTGAGATACTGCGACTGCGTAAGCCTGCGCTCCACTTCAATGCGTTTGAGCCCGGATACCTTCCTCTTGGTGGTCTTGTAGTACACATAATGCCCGTCGATACCCCTCTGGCGCACGCGTACCTCATCGCCGTTGCAGGAGGTGAGATAGGTCTGGATGATCTCGATGCGCTTGCAGTTGGGCTGACTTTCCAGCCATTCGATATCCGGATATTCAATCAGATACTTGCGCTCAATCTCCAGCGGCTCCGGCTCGCCGAGGAAAGATGAAACCTCCGAGATGAGGTTTTTCATCTTGTCCTCAAAGCAGGTAGAATTGTCGATCACCCTCAGATGCGGATGCCCGATCCATGATTCCAGCAGCCGATCATCCAGCGCCGCCGCCTGCTCAGGCGTTTCGATGCGCGCAGAGTTATTGGCGGTGGTATAAAATTCCACTGCGCCCTTTGCCGCTGTGACAAGATGAAAAATGGCATCGTAATTATCTCGCAGTTCCACCTCGCTGCATTTGATGTCGTCCAGCACGATGGCAAATTCCTCATCATTCATGTATGCCCGGTTGTCCATCACGCCGCGGTCGCACACGATCAGTATTTTGTCCTTGGGCATGGTGCGCGCCGCCTGTTCAAACAGCCTCTCCTTCTCCATCTGCAGACGCACCTGACACTTCTGATAATCCACATTTTTGCCGCACGTCCATGGAGCTACGCCGCCTGAAATCAGCTCGGTCGCCGTTTCCGGCACGAACAGCACCGTATAACCCAGCTGTGAAAACGCATTCTGTATCCAGCTCATCGCCGTGGATTTTCCGGCGCACGGTCCGCCCGTAATGACGATCTTATATATTTCCTGCATCGTATATTCCTCCTCCGACGGTAAAACGACTTTTGCCGCAGCTCTTGGTCTCATACGCAGTTTTATTATGTATTGAGTATACCATACTTCTTCCCCATGTGAAAAGACTATTTTGATAAATAGCAGAAGGTTTGAAGCAAACATCACGTCGGTTCCAATGTTAAATAAAACGCAAGACGTTGACACCAGCGTGTAAACTGGCTATAATAGCATTAGTCAAAGAAAGTCAAATCAAATCGAGGTCACATTCTGCCTGTAAGGAGGAATGACAATGAACGCACAGAAATTCACTCAAAAATCACTGGAAGCCCTGCAGAGCGCCCAGTCGATCGCCATACAATATCAAAATATGCAGATCGAGCAGATTCACCTTCTCTACGCGCTGAGCAATCAGGACGGCGGATTGATCGCTCAAATGCTTCAGAAAATGAATGTAAATGCAGCCGCGTTCGTTCAGGGCTGTGATCAGGAGATCGCGCGCCTGCCCAAGGTCTCGGGCTCGGGACGCGAAGTCGACAAGGTATACATCACACAGGATGTGGATACAGTTCTGAGCGAAGCCGAACGTCAGGCGGGCTACATGAAGGATGACTATGTTTCGGTAGAGCATCTCTTCCTTGCGCTGCTTGAAAAAGGCAATGCCGCCGCCAAGCGCATCTTCAAAACCTTCTCTATCGACAAGTCTAAATTTCTGACTGCGCTGCAGGCGGTCAGGGGCAGCGCACGCGTCACCAGCGATTCCCCGGAATCCACTTATGACGTGCTCAACAAGTATGGTCAGGAACTGGTCGAGCTGGCTCGACAGCAAAAGCTCGATCCGGTCATCGGGCGCGACAGCGAGATCAGAAATGTTATCCGCATTCTCTCGCGCAAGACTAAGAATAATCCGGTGCTGATCGGTGAACCCGGTGTCGGCAAAACCGCAATTGCCGAGGGACTAGCGCAGCGCATCGTGCGCGGCGATGTGCCCGACAGCCTGAAAGACCGCAAGATATTCTCGCTTGACATGGGTGCTTTGATCGCCGGTGCAAAATTCCGCGGCGAATTTGAGGAACGCCTCAAGGCAGTTCTGACCGAGATCAAAAAGAGCGAAGGCAGGATCATCCTCTTTATCGACGAGCTACACACCATCGTAGGCGCGGGTAAGACCGAAGGCTCGATGGATGCAGGCAACCTCTTAAAGCCCATGCTGGCGCGCGGCGAATTGCACTGCATCGGCGCGACCACG
>CAZYQB010000206.1:0-4475 GCA_964649595.1 uncultured Oscillospiraceae bacterium
AAATGCGGTCTTGATTTTTAAGTCACTATGCCCTATAATGTAATCAGAAAGCAGGAAATACTACTTAAAAGAGTAGACACAGTTTCAGTAAGGCTTTCACAGACAAAGCTTTCATCGACCGGTTCTCTTACGCAATAAGCTTCTTTAGCAGGAAACTACAAAGAGTTTAAGCGATCAGGCAGCTTGGAAGAAGAGTTTGATGCAGAACTTAACGCATGGTTCAGACACAGAACACATAAACAGAAGAATCGAAGTAAGATCAGAAAGATCGAAAAACGATCACACCTGATTATTGACGATGGACCTGATAAGAAGATCCAGACAGATCAAAATATCAAATCATCGCAGACAGAGTCAGGAAAGATTACTGTAAGATCAGAAAGATTGAAAAACGATAAAGCTGTTTAAGAAAATGCGGAGAGCAAGCACAGACATTGGATGAAAAGTCCGCTTGAAATGCGAAAGACACTTAAGTAGATAACCTCGCAGAAGTAACAGCATCATTTGATGAAAGGGCAGAGAAGCACGGAGCAGAGAAAAGCTGAGTCACTGAGCAGATCCGATCCAGATAACGCATCGGACAGTTCAAATACATCGGAAAGAGGGGTTAAAAATGAAGTTAGATATCAAGGAGTTTCAGAACTGACTCTTGATTGTGGATGATCGGAATCCTTGGCAAAGAGGAAGATCAAAGAATGAAGCAATCAAGAGTCAGTTCACAGTTTTGGGCATTTTCGCCCAATTACCTGTTTTCATATATTTTCAGATACCATCCGCTTCAGGGCGGCTTTTTTTATGCACGTTTTGAGATTTACACAGTATACATTTAACTTGCCCTATTCGCCAACATCCTGCAGCCGGCATTTTAGACCTATTCTTCGCCGTCCATGAATTTGCACAGCTTATCCCGATCCCACAAAATCACGTTAGTGGCATCCGCCAGATCGATCGCGCTTTGAGTGAATGTGGAATTGGTCATGACCACGCCCACATGGCAATGATAGAATGTTTTCCCTGCATATATCTCCTGCACGGGTGCATTGCCCAGCTTGGAGGAATAGTTTTTGCATTGGATCGCATAGCGTATGCCATCCTTCTCTGCCAGAATATCCACACCCTGATCGCCCGATGCCTGTGTGACAAGTACCTCTTCAAAGCCGTTTCGCTTGAGCAAATTGGCGCAAAACTGTTCAAAATCGTGCCCTTCCATGTCGTCTACCAGATCGACCCCTGCCGAAAACAGTCTGAAGCGCGCACGGCGCTCCACCTGAGCGAGTGTCTTTTTCTTGGTTTTGCCGCGCTTCTTCTTGGCATTGAGCTGTATCCGTATGCGGATATACCCGATCAGCGCTACCAGTAGCACTGCCAACAGCACAAGGATGATCCATCCCTCCACACGCGACAGATTTTCAAGCAAATGATACAGTATATCCTTTACGCTTGCGAGTATACTCTCAATCTTCGTCATTTTTCATTCTGATCCATTTCCACACCTGATTCTCTGCTCAGATATATTTTTTCATCCAGTTCATGCTGCGCCGCGCCTCCAGCAGGTCATCCGCAATCTGCTCAATAACCTCGCGCAATTCAAGATCTTTGAGATAATACTCTCCGATGCCTTCCATGCCAATCTTCGCACCGAGGATGTTTCCGGCAATCGCGCCAGTAGAATCGCTGTCTCCCGAATGATTGACCGCTGCGATCATGCACTTTTCAAAGTCGTCATCATATTTAACCGCGCAATATACGGCAACCGCCAGAGCTTCGTCACCGATCCAACCTTCGCCTATCTCGGCGAGCGCTTCCAGATCGTTCACATCCGCTGCGGCAAGCTCAAGCGCCTTGTCGATCAGCTCGCTCATCTCCCAAACATCCGGTTCATGAGAAAATACCTTCTGCATGGTGTTCTTTGCTGCCTGCACTGCCTCGCATACCGACATTTCGGGATGAACGAGTAGCTCACGCACAGTGCTTGCAAGCACTGCTGCCGGCAGATAGCCCAACGCATTGCCGTGAGTGATCGCAGCCGCTTCCGCGCCCAGACGAGCACACATTTCTTCATCCTCAATCATCAGCCCCACAGGCGCCACGCGCATCACGCCGCCGCAGCCCTTGCTGTCATTGATATGCTTTTCGACCGATCCCTTTTTTCCACTCGCCAGCGCACCCAAGCAGGTGCCTCCCGGAGCACGTCGGGAATGCAGCTCCTCCACATCGTTGAGCCATGCTGTTTTGCCCTTGAGCATTCCCCCGCCCCAGCGCTGCGTTTTCAGCCAGTCCAGATAACACCGGTAAATATATCCAGGATATTCCTTTTCATTTGCTCCATGTGCCGCACCGCACAAAAGACCGTTTGCGGTATACAGCGTCATCTGTGTATCGTCCGAAATCAGTGCCTTCTGCTCGCCGTCAAAAAAATCATAGCGGGTAATTCCATTCTCACCGTATCGCGCAAAAATGCTCTCCACATCGATAAACTCAACCGCATACCCCAACGCATCGCCAACACCGCCGCCGATCAGGCATCCACGAAATTTGCTTTGCATTCTCTCATCGATAAGCATCTTAATTTATATCCTCCATTTTTATGCTAAATCTCCTCCATTCGTTTATTTTCTATTATAGAAAGCAAACTGTACTTTGTCAATCCACCAAACAGTATATACATTTCATGCCCGATGCATTTTTTCTCAGCAGCTTTTATCGATCCAATATCTTAAATGTATTGTATTATTGACCAAGTCATATTATAATATACACATATCCAACATATACAAAGGAGCATTCTGCATGGATGAATTCGATCTCAAGCCATTCGGCGCCCGCCTTTCTGAACTGCTCGCACAATATGGCTTGTCCGCCGCCTCGGCATCGCGCGCACGCGGTCATAACAGCCGAACTACCCTGCGCCGTATACTGCTCGATCAGGCGAATATCGAAAGCATGGAGAAATTTCTTTCCGAATTTCTCGCCGCGCAGATACTGCCGCTGACTGCCGAAGAAGAACAATCGCTCTACCAGTCGCTTCGCATCAGCCGCTTCGGTGTCAAAGAATACCGCATCCGCATGGAAATGAACCGTCTCTTGACCACGCCGCTTTATGCCGATTCACTGCGCACCATTCACCTGCACAACACGCAGAGCGATGTGAATATATCTCTGCATCAGTTTTTCAAGCATATCTCCTCCGCGCAAGGTGTGCAGCTGCTCATCATCAACAGTCCACCGGCTGCCTTCTTTGAAACGCTGAACAAATCGCTGCCCTCTTTTTCAAATGTCCGGCTTGAGATCGAACACTATCTTTTTTTAAATGATGATCTGTCCCGCACTGTGCGCTTTATCGCGGCAGCCCTGCCTATGCTGGGCGCCTCCTGCTACAGCGCTCGAGTCATTCCTGCCGGTCCGTCAAACCAAACGATCGTTCACACCCTGACCTCATCCATCGTGGTATGCTGCGCAAGATTTTCCGACGATCGCTGCGCGGAATACCAGCTTGGATTCACCGGATCGCTGACAGGCGAGCTGCTGCAGGTCTCTCATGAAAACGGCATCTATAAATTCTGGCAGAGTATGCTTACGCCCAGTCTGCCCCGATGCGTGCCCATCACCAGCCTGAGTCGAAAGCCCGGCGAACTGCGCAGTTACCTCAGCATCGCGCAATCCTATCTGGAGCTGGAAAAAAACCACGCCATCTACATGATTCGCTCCGAGATTTTTCCGGCGTTTCTGCCTTCCGATCTGCTCGTTCAAGCACTGAAAGACTGCCCACAGGCACAGCAGTGGCTTCATGATACCCAGAGCGATCTCCTGCTTGAAGGTCTTTTCTCCATTCAGCAGAAGCGTTTTGACAACATCTATCATAAAAAGCGCGTCACTCATGTGCTGATGTCGCTTCAAAGTCTGCGTACCTTCATCAAAACTGGAGAGTTGCACGCCTCATTCCTGCCGATGCGCCCGTTTACCATCGCCGAGAGGCGCTATGTGCTCACCTATCTGCGCGATCAGTCCCGCGACAACCCATATTTTAACCTCTACTTTCCGAAAAACGATTCCGCCATCATGCTCGATGCTACCTGCTATGATCCGGTGGGCGTGCTGATGTATCACACCGCGCTTGCCACGGAGCCGCAGCACGTCCCTCATTATGCAGATGCGCTGATCGAGCTTCCCGATTTTACGGCACTATTTGCGCAGTATTTCAGAGATGTGCTGCTGCCGCATTACGCGCTGTCATTCAACGCCAGCCTTTCCGTTCTCACCGCCCTGATCGACAGTCTGCCGGATGACGAACCGCCAGTCTGACCTCCTCATGCTGCAAGGTCGGCAGTTTCGGGGGCATATCTTCAAAATCCCCTCAAAAATGGAGTCTTCCGGCATCATTATCATCCTAATGTATCGATGTTTAAGTTGACGACATTGCCTCATATCTAAAAGGACGCATCTGCAAAATGCAATCTGCAGATGCGCCCTTTTGA
>CAZYQB010000207.1:0-4412 GCA_964649595.1 uncultured Oscillospiraceae bacterium
CGGCAGGATTCAGCGACGCCATGCGCACGATCTTCCACACCGGCAGATCGGTATGCGTCATAAAGTTGCGAACCGCTTCGTTGAGTCTGAGTACGCTGCCGGCAATCGTTCCGTCCGATAGACGACACTCGATGCCCTTGACAAATATCTTCTGACCGCCCAGCGTATATTCTCCGTCCGCCATGCCGCCTGCACGAACGCAGTCGGTAATGAGCACGAGCTTATCTTCCTTGATTTTTGCAATCAGACCAAACAGGTCGGCGCTGATGTGAAAGGTGTCCGCGATCAACTCCGCGCTGACCCGTTCTGTAGAAAGCGCTGCGCCCACTACACCGCCTTCTCGATGTCCAAGCGCCGTCATGGCATTGAACAGATGCGTAACATGACCGGCACCTGCATCAAATGCCTGCTTTGCCTGTGCGCAAGTGGCGGCAGTGTGTCCGATAGAGATCAGCATTTTCGTATCCGCTGCGATCTCCCGGATGACCTCCATATTGCCCTCCATTTCAGGGGCCACCGTGAACACGCGGATGATGTCCTCATATTCCTTCAAAAACTCAGCATCTGCCGGACGAATATGCTCCTGAGCCTGTGCGCCCTTCTTGGCAGGATTAATAAACGGTCCTTCTGCATTCACACCCAGTATCTGCGCACCATGTGGGTTGTTTTCCTTTTTCATCAGCTTGCGGATCAGTGCAAACGCGTTCCGCAGTTCCTCATAGGATACGGTCATGGTAGTGGGCAGCCACGATGTCACGCCGTTTTTGACGATGCCTTCTGCCATCTTCCGCAGTCCTTCTTCGCTGCCGTCGGAGACATCCTCTCCCAGATAACCATGAATGTGCATATCTATCAGACCAGGCGCCACATAACCGCCGCGTGCATCGATCACTTCGCTCACGCCATATGCTTCAAGACTATCCACAGACACAACGCCATTTACTTTGCCTTCAAACAGCAGCGCCTTGTTTTCCACAACGCAGTCGGGCATTACGATTCGTCCATTTATGATCGCCTTCATCTACGTTTTCACTCCTTATTTATCCAATATCAATGCCGTTTATCGCAACGGTTCGAGTATAGCACCGGATTTAACAATTGTCAACAAATGTCCTTGACGTGTGAAGTCATCTCATTTCAAAAACAAAATAATCCTGCTGCCCTATATAATGCAAAGGCGGAGAAGGTATTCCCCCTCTCCGCCTTTGCATTATTCCTGCTTTACTGCAGATCACTCTTTTGTACAAACTCCAGCAGTTCCCAGATGCGCTGCAGATCTTCTGCCGTCTGGTAATGAACCACCAGCTTGCCCTTCTGTTCATCACCATTGAGTTCCGCACGGGTACCGAATACATCACGCGCCATACGCTCGAGCTTTTTGAATTCGGGATCACGCACTCGCGCTTTGAGCTTTTCTTCCTTCCTCTCATCGCTCTGCTGCGAACAGATGCGCTCCAACTGGCGAACTGACCATCCCTGTGCTACGGTGAGCTGTGCCAGACGCTGCTGCATCTCGCTCGGCAGCGTGACCAGCGCGCGCGCATGACCTGCAGTCAGCTTGCCCTCGCGCAGCATATTCAGAATCGATTCAGGCAGCGTCAGCAGTCGGATCAGATTGGCGACCGCCGGGCGACTTTTGCCCAATCGCTCTGCCGCTGCTTCCTGAGTCAGTCCGCACTGCTCCATCAGCTTGCTCACACCCAGCGCTTCTTCAACAGGGTTCAGATCATCACGCTGCAGATTTTCAATCAGCGCGGCTTCCAGCTGACGCACCTCATCCCAGTTACGGATGATTGCCGGAATTTCGGAAAGTCCTGCCAGTCTGGATGCTCTCCATCTGCGCTCACCGGCAATAATGGTATATCGGGTGCCGTTGTTGCATACGATAATCGGCTGAATCACGCCCACCGCCCGAATAGAATCCGCCAGTTCCTGAAGTGCCGATTCGTTAAAATTCCGTCTGGGCTGCTCCGGATTCGGGTCGATATCGCTCAGGCGCAGCTTTGCCACCGCATCAATATTTTCTGCCGGTTCGCGCTTGGACTGAACCGCCGCAGGCGTTTTTGTCTTGCCGATCACCGCGGCATTCTCTGCGCCGCCCAGCAGCGCCTCCAGTCCTCGTCCCAGTCCCTGTTTCTTTGCCATAATGCATCATGCCTCCGCCTGAAAGTCATCTTTCGGTTGTTCTGCCGATTATTCATCATCCTCGTTGCGCTCGATAAACTCGCGCGCCAACTCCTTATACGCCTGCGTGCCCGGACAGCGGCGGTCATACACATGGATGGGCAGACCATGGCTAGGCGCTTCGCTCAGACGCACATTTCTGGGAATGATCGAGCCGTATACGCGATCCTTAAAATATTTCTTGACCTCCTGCACCACCTGAATACCCAGATTGGTGCGTCCCGCCAGCATCGTCAATACAACGCCTTCAATATCCAGCGTGGGATTGAGACGCTTTCTGACCAGCTGCAGGGTATTCATCAGCTGTCCTACACCTTCCAGCGCGTAATATTCACACTGAATGGGAATCAGCACGCTGTCGGATGCAGTCATCGCATTGAGCGTAAGCAGGCTCAGTGACGGCGGACAGTCGATGAAAATATAGTCGTACTCATCCTTGATCGGTGATAGCGCTTCGCGAAGCAGCATCTCTCGATTGAGCATGGAAACCAGCTCGATCTCTGCGCCCGCCAGTTCAATGGCGGATGGGATCAAGTCAAGCATACCGAATTCGGTATGTTCTATCGCTTCGCTTGCCGGAATATCGCCGATAATCACTTCATAGATAGACTTTCCCTCATCCGCCTCATAGCCCAGACCGCTGGTTGCATTGCCCTGCGGGTCAATATCGATCAGCAGCACTTTTTTGCCTGCGTCCGCGACGCACGCCGCCAGGTTGACCGAAGTCGTGGTCTTGCCCACGCCGCCCTTCTGATTAGAAACCGAAATAATCTTTCCCATAGGTATTCCTCACGATTCGCTCATAAGCATATATTCAATCGAATCGGTCAGCGCAATAAAGCTGGCCTCTATAATATTTCCCGATACGCCGACGGTGGACCATGTTCTGCCTGCCCCGGCGGATTCCATATGCACCCGTACGCGTGATGCTGTTCCCGCTTCGGAGATGACGCGCACCTTGAAGTCGATCAGCTTCATCTCCCCCAGACAGGGATAAAACCTTGAAAGCGCCTTTCTGACCGCACAGTCGAGCGCGTTGATCGGACCGTCGCCCTCGTCTGCGGTGATCTCCACCTGATCTCCTACGCGCACCTTGACATATGCCTGTGCGCTGCGGTCATCCTCCGGCTTTCGGGACACGACATGGAAATCCAATATGTCAAAAAAGCTGCGCCGCCGCTGAAGCGCTCCTAAAATACGCAACTCCAGCGAGCCATCCGCATCCTCAAAGGTATATCCCTTGGCTTCAAGCGCCTTGAGATGCTCCATAATGGCAGCAGCTCTCGGACTGTCCTTGCTGATATCGGGCGCAAGCAGCCGAAGCTTCGTCATCAATGCACCGCGTCCTGCCATCTCACTGATAAGGAATCTGCGCTGATTGCCCACCTTTTCCGGCGCGATATGCTCAAATGTATGGCTGTCCTTGAGCATTCCGTCGATGTGCATACCGCCCTTGTGTGTAAATGCCGACTTACCTACATAAGGACTCTTGCCGCTTAAACGCAGATTGGCGATCTCGCTGATGGTGCGTGCGGACGTGCTGAGCCGTTCAAGCTCCGCATCGGTCAGACATTTTCTCCCCATTTTGAGCATCAGATTTGGGATCACCTGACAGAGGTTTGCGTTGCCGCAGCGCTCGCCGATGCCATTGATGGTACCCTGCACCTGTACCGCGCCGCCACGCACGCCGTACATCGAGCAAGCAGTCGCCAGACCGGAGTCGTTATGGCAATGAATGCCCACCGGCATATTCACCTGAGCGCATACCTCGCGCGTAATGCATTCAATATCCTCCGGCAAGCTGCCGCCATTGGTATCGCACAGGATCAGATACTGCGCGCCGCCTTCCTTTGCCGCTTCCAGCGTCTTGAGCGCATAGACCGGATTTTCCCGATATCCGTCAAAGAAATGCTCTGCATCAAAGAACACCCTGCGCCCTTCCTGCATGAGATACGCGATGGATTCGCGGATCATCCTGAGATTTTCTTGCGGCGATACATTCAGCACGCTGCGCACATGAAACAGCGAACTCTTGCCAAAGAGAGAGAGCACCTGCGCTTTGGAAGCGAGCAGTGCACGCAGCCCGGCATCCTGCTCAGGTGCAGTATGCGCACGACAGGTGGCACCGAATGCCGCCAGCACTGCCTTATGACAAAGCGGATTCTCCGCCGCATAAGCAAACAGCTCTGCGTCGCGTACGCTGGCATATGGATTGCCCGCCTCGATAT
>CAZYQB010000208.1:0-4399 GCA_964649595.1 uncultured Oscillospiraceae bacterium
CCGCCCAACATGAGCGCGGTCTTGTCGTTTTGGGTCAGCTTGTGGAACAGCTTGTGTGCGTAATGAGTAACTACCGGAACCAGCAGGCGCGGAATATAGCACAGCAAGATGACCAGCAGCATGGAGTTTGCCATGATGGGACTGACCAGTGCGGTGGGTTTCTGAATGGCGGAGATCAGGCTGATGGTGCCGAACGCAAAGCCCTGTATGAGACCGCTTTTGAGTCCCAGCAGCAGAGTGCCCACGGCGATGACCGTGCAGTAGAAGGTGATGTTGATGACGCCCAGATGGATCAGACCGATGCCCGTGATCTGCATGACCAGGATCAGCGCGATAAACAGGGCATTAAATACGATCAGACGGGTCTTTGCGGTGGAAGATGTGGTGTTCATGTTGGTGTACCTCCGTTCAAGTTCGTTTTGGATACCTGACGACTACGATAAAAGGAATGATCGCCGGTTCGGCTCCGCGCAGGATACCGACCTTAGCAACATTATATACTTTGAGGATAATCTTTTCAAATAGGTTCTGTAAAATAATGCAAAAAGTGTATATATGCGGATGCGCCGACTGTCGATATTTAGCACGGCGGTTGTTGACAGACCTTTTTCAACATGATACTATGAACCAATCAGGCTGATTTTATCTCCTCGGGAGGATTTTATACCATGCACATGAGAAGAAAGAATTGGGCAATGCCGGAGCTTACCGCAAGCGCTTACTATATTCCCAATGCACAGGAAATGCGTGGACACTGGCATGAGCGCTTTGTCAAAAAGCAGCCGCTTCATATCGAACTGGGCTGCGGCAAGGGCGTGTCCACCGCGCAGATGGTTCATGACAACAAGGATGTCAATTATTTGGCGATCGATGTATCGAGCAATGTGCTCGGCTCCACGCGCCGCAACATTGCCGCCGCTTTCGGCGACGAACCGATCGAGAATGTGCTGCTGACCACGTTCGACATTGGCTTTATCAATCAGCATATCGCGCCGGAGGATGAGTGTGAACGCATTTACATCAACTTCTGTAATCCGTGGTCGGAGCGCAAGAAGCACGCTAAGCGCAGGCTTACGCATCCGCGGCAGCTTGTCCAGTATCGCACGTTCCTCAAAAACGGCGGCGAGATCTGGTTTAAAACCGATGATGAGCCGCTTTTTCGCGATTCGGTGGAATACTTCAAGGAAACCGGCTTTTCCATTCGCTATCTGACGGACGATCTGCACGCCGACGGATTTGCGCCCAACTACATTACCGAGCATGAACAGAAGTTTACTGCAATGGGAATGCCCATTCATATGCTGATCGCTGTGAAGGAAGATGTAGAGATCGCGCCGCCGCGCATTCGATAAAGAGATATGAAGAACCCGGAGCAGGTGTTTTTGCGCACTTGCTCCGGGTTTTATGTTTTCCCGACAGGGAAGTCCTTATTTTATCTCATATCCGAACTTTCTGAGATTATCCCGCGAGGTTTTCAAACAACCGAACACATCGCGTCCGTATAACTCAGCCTGTTCGATGAAGAAATATTTTGCACCCGATGCGATGGATGCCTCGATGATTGCGCCCATAAATGTGCCGAAATCGCTCTTGCCCAGCGCTTTGCAGTCGCTTATGATCTTGTCAAAATGCGTGCTGAGCATTTCATAGGCTCCGATGCTCTGGAAGGATTCTTTCAGCGTCATGATGCGTCTCCGTTAAAATTTCATTCGCTTTTCATTATGCTCTACTTGCTTTTCTCTGATCCCTTCATGTTCAGTGTCCATTCGCCGTCTTTGTATGCGGCTTCTACTACGCCGCGCACCGTGCCGAAATTGAGGTATACTTCATTCAAACGTGCGGGCATATGCGGATTGAGCGAAAGCTCCTTAAAGCCCGGTTTTGCTGCGCGGATTCCTGCCATGTCCTCGATCATGATGATGATGGGTGCGCTTGCCCACGGATGGCACAGGCTGGTGTTGGCTTTTTGATCGCGTCCCCATGCTTCCCAGCAGCTGGTCGCGCCTTCACGCAGCATATTGCCCCATGAATGGATATCGTCGGAGAACAGCAGCTCGTTCATAAGATCATATTCTCCGCATTTTGCAAGCGCCTTCAATACAAAGTATGCCATGTACACGCCGCAGCACAAGCGTTTTTGGCGGATCAGTTCAATGGCGGCGGAGATATCCTTCTTATCGGTGATGCCGTAATACAGCGGCAGCACGACGCTGTGCAGCGCGGTATGCTCGCTTTTTTCGGCATCGCGGAACAAGCCGTTTTCTTTGCGGAACACATCGATATAGGCATTGCGCACTTTTTCGGCTGTCGCTCTCAGCGGCAGACCCAGCAGCGCACGCATTCTGTCGGCATCGCGCTTTAAGCCATAGTAGAATGCATTGATGACATTGTGCATTCCCGGTTTGATCGGCTGATCGATCACAAAATCATAGTCGTCGCGCAGGTTGTGCGGCCAATCCACCAGATTCCACTTTTCGGTCAGTCCGTCGAGGAGTCCCTTTTCATTTGTCCAGCGGTCAAAGTAGTTTTCCAGCGAATTCACCACAGGCATTAGTTCGCGCACGGTGTCGATATCGCCGGTCAATTCGTAATAGGTCATGATCTGTTCAGGATACTGACAGGAATAATCGGCGATCTCCTGCATTTCATTGCCCGGTGCGACTGCCATCAGTCCGGGACATATAACCGTACTTGCCGCAAAGTCCATCAGCATCTTGCGGTACATATTCTTGTCGCCGGTCAGCAGCAGGTGAGCGTGGGCGGTAATGGTACCGTCGCCCAAATACTGCCCCTTCTCGCGGCTGGGACAGTCCAGAAATGCTTCCTGCGCGCCCAACTCCACGCCGCGGCGGCAGATGCCGAAAATGGAGTCGGCAAATCCATCATTGCTGCGGAAGATACCGACATTCTTCTTCATCGGATAGTTTCGGGCGACGACACGGATGCTGTTCGGATCGACGCAGCCTTCGGTATCGTCGATCTCGATGTAGCGAAATGCCATATAGTCGAAAAAGTCGGTCTCATCCTCAGTTCTTCCGGACAGATGCCACAGAAGCGTATAATCGCAGTTGCAGCGCATTGGGCAGCGCACGGAGCCGTCGGTGTTGAGTTCTTCGCCCATGCGCAGGGTCAATACATTTTTGCTTGCTGCCTTTGCGCGCAGCGCAACTGTGCCGACGATTTCTTCACCCATGTCGGCAAACCATGTGTCTCCGCGCTTTTCTAACAGCGTGGGCTTTTGCTCATATACATCTACAGGCGGTGTGGGCTGGGGAATGAGTCTGTGATCGTCCTGCGGATTTTCACAGGCATTGTCCCATGCAGAATCATCGAAATCAAGTTCCTTCCAGCCTGCGGGAATTTCGCTGCCAATAACCTCTTCAATGAACTGCGTTTGATAGCCCAGCATCCCTCGTTCCCTCCACGCAGTTGGGAAGAAGGTGCGGCATTGCTTGTTGCTTTCCAGCAGGATCGAGCCGTTTTTGTCGGCGAGTTGCATCCATAAGCCCTGACGTTGATCGCCGCTTTGCCATGCACGGGTGAGCGTGCCCATGTAGAAGATGTGTACGGCGATCAGATTTATACCATCGATCAGATAGTCGGTCAGATCATAGGTATTGGTCATATAGCGGTCGACATACGCCTGCGCAGGCCCCACGCCGATCAATCTGCCGTTTATGTACAGCTTGTAGTAATCGTCTGCGGTGATGGTAAGACTCAGGTTTTCGTTTTTGGCGGCTTCAAAGGTGCGGCGCACCAGCATATGACGGTTGCGAAGGTTCCTGTCAATAAATACTTTGTCGCCGGAGAGCTGCTTGTGCAGCGTCTGTACCGGATTTCGGTTTAAAAAGAGAGGATCGCAGATCCACATAAGAAGATCAGTCCCTTCAATCAATTTTTAGGTTTGATGAATTTTCAATCTGAAAACATCCTATCACAATCAAAGACCGCTGTCAATGATAGGGACTTTTTGCACTGTATCAGAAAAAAACGCTGCATGAAGAAAATTCTTCACACAGCGGCGCAGAAAACGGATCAGAAATACAGCTCTCCCGGTCTGTATCCGGCGGGCAGCTCTTCCTCTTCCACGAAGGTGAAATCTTCATTCTCGAGCGTGGGAAGGAAGGCATAGAACGGCGGACGATCAAATTCGCAGGCATAGGAGCTTGCGCCGAACCAGCCGCCCTCTTTCGCCTTTAGGTTCAGGTCACGGGCAAATTTGGTGCGGTTGGAGCAGTCGTGAACGGCAATGTTCCAGCCCTCGTCATCCGCCATCTTCATAAACTGCAGGGTCAGGTCGCGACTGAAAATGGGGGAAATGTAGCCCTGACGGGAGATGTACATAGGTGCACCGTAGTAGTTGTCGATGTTGTTTTCGTTGAGGTGCAGCTCGGCGCAG